>CAZNQE010000004.1:0-63680 GCA_964575005.1 uncultured Polaromonas sp.
TCAATTTGCTGGCGCTCAAAGGCTTTTTGCACGCGCTCAAAACCCATCAGCTCATACAGCGCGTCATACAGCGGACGCAAATACGGGTCCACCTTCTGGCTCAAATCGCCCGGCAAAAAGCCCAGGCGCTCGCCAGCTTCCACAGCGGGGCGGGTGAGCACGATGCGCTGCACCGCGCTGCGCTCCAGAGCATCGACCGCGCAGGCTACGGCCAAATACGTTTTGCCGGTGCCGGCGGGGCCAATGCCAAAGGTGATGTCGTGCGCGGCAATGTTTTCCAGGTACTGGCCCTGGTTGCGCGTGCGGGCGCGCAGGTCGGCGCGGCGCGTGGCCAGCACGGCAGGGCCGTCAGGCGCGGTGCTCATGGCCGTGTCGCCGGCCAGCATCAGCTGCACTTGTTCTTCAGGTATGGGCTGCCGCGCCATCTCGTAAAGCGCTTGCAACACCTCCAGCGCCTGCTCAGCCTTGGCCTTGGGCCCGTCAATCTTGAACTGCTCGAAGCGGTGCGCAATCGTGACCTGCAGCGCCGCCTCGATGGTGCGGATGTGCGAATCCATGGGCCCGCACAAATGCCCCATGCGGGTGTTGTTGGGCGGCGTAAAAGTGTGGCGGAGAATCAAAAGCGGGTCCTCTGGTCAAGGCGCTTATTGTGGCTTCAAGTGGTGGCCTGGCGTTTGACTTCCACCCTGAGCCCGCATGCCTGCAGAGCCCACTGCTAAGATTTGAAAATGATAGGACGCATGACAGGCCAGCTGGCCGAAAAAAACCCGCCCGAAGTGCTGCTGGACTGCCACGGCGTGGGTTACGAATTGCTGGTGCCGATGAGCACTTTTTACAACCTGCCCGCGCTGGGCGACACCGTGACTTTGCTCACGCATTTCGTGGTGCGCGAGGACGCGCAGATTCTCTTTGGCTTTGCCACCGCGCCCGAGCGTGCGGCCTTCAGGCAACTCATCAAAATTTCAGGCGTTGGCCCGCGCACCGCGCTCAGCGTGCTCAGCGGCATGAGCGTCGATGATCTCTCCCGTGCCGTCAGCACCCAAGAAGCCGGCCGCATCATCAAGGTGCCAGGCATCGGCAAAAAAACCGCCGAGCGCTTGCTGCTCGAACTCAAAGGCAAGCTAGGCGCCGACCTGGGCGTGCCAGTGGCCGCCGGCACAGACAACGCCTCGGACATCTTGCAAGCCCTGGTCGCGCTGGGCTACAGCGACCGCGACGCAGCCCTGGCGCTCAAGGCCTTGCCGGCTGGCGTAGGCGTGAGTGAAGGTATCAAGCTCGCGCTTAAGGCGCTGAATAAGTGACGAAGCCATGAGCATCCAGACCGACGACTTTGACATGTCTGCCGTGCCGCCTGCCAAGCGCGTGATGGCGGCCGGGCCAGCTTCGCCGCAAGAAGAAGCCATTGAACGCGCTTTGCGCCCCAAGCTGCTCGACGACTACGTGGGCCAGGTCAAGGTGCGCGAGCAGCTGGAGATTTTCATTGGCGCCGCCAAGAAACGCGGCGAGGCGCTGGACCATGTGCTGCTGTTTGGCCCGCCCGGCTTGGGCAAGACCACGCTCAGCCACATCGTGGCGCAAGAGCTGGGCGTCAATTTGCGGCAAACCAGCGGCCCGGTGCTTGAAAAGCCCAAAGACCTCGCCGCACTGCTGACCAACCTCGAAAAAAACGACGTCCTTTTCATTGACGAGATTCACCGGCTCAGCCCCGTGGTCGAGGAAATCCTCTACCCCGCGCTGGAGGACTACCAGATCGACATCATGATCGGCGAAGGCCCGGCGGCGCGCAGCATCAAGCTCGACTTGCAGCCCTTCACCCTGGTGGGCGCCACCACCCGCGCCGGCATGCTCACCAACCCGCTACGCGACCGCTTTGGCATCGTCGCGCGGCTGGAGTTTTATACGACCGAAGAGCTGGGCCGCATCGTCAAACGCAGCGCCGGCCTTTTGAACGCGCCCATGGACGAAGCCGGCGGCTTGGAGATTGCCAAGCGCTCACGCGGCACGCCCCGCATCGCCAACCGCCTGCTGCGCCGCGTACGCGACTACGCGGACGTCAAGGGTAAAGGCGTCATCACGCTCGACATTGCCAACAAGGCGCTCGCCATGCTCGACGTGGACCCACGCGGCTTTGACGTGATGGACCGCAAATTGCTCGAAGCCGTAATTCACCGCTTTGAAGGCGGCCCGGTGGGGCTGGACAACATCGCCGCCAGCATTGGGGAAGAGCCGGGGACGATTGAGGATGTGATTGAGCCTTATCTGATTCAGCAAGGCTATTTGCAGCGGACCCCGCGCGGGCGTATTGCGACCCTGGCCGCGTTCCGCCATCTGGGTGTGGCGCCGCCGGCTGGGCGAGAGGGCGGGGATTTGTTTTTGGGTTGAGGCTTGCTCAGCAACGACTGTTCGCTAAGTACGCGCCCAAATAAAAACCCCGCTGTGTTGCCACAGCGGGGTTTTTAGTTTCTGAATCTTCAGCTGACTTGCGTCAGCGTCAAATTAGAACGACTTAACCAGCTTGACGCGGTAAGACTTGTCCAGCGACGCCACGTCAGACGACTGGTAGCCAGCGCGCACGCTCAGGGTCTTGCTGAAAGCATAGTTGCCGCCAACGATGTAAGCCCTGACATCGCCAAATTTGACGAACGCTGCGCCAACATCAACCGCACCCAATGGCACGTTGACGCTGATGATGGAGGTGGAATCAGCGCCAGCGCCTTGGGTCTGGAAGCCTGCGCCAACCTTGGCCACGCCGAAGTTGTAAGAGGCAGCGACTGCAGCTTGGCTGTCTTTATAACCAGCGGCAACAGCGGTATCCGTCTGAGTTCCAGAAGCCATAGCGTACGAAGCGAATGCGGTCATCGGGCCATTAGCGTAGGACGCAAACACCTTGGTGATCTTGTCTGTAGCGGTGTAGTCGCCCAGAGTTCCCGATGTCGAAATTGTGGCGGTGCCAGAAGCGTTCGCCAATTCAGCGTAGGAAACGCCAGCAGTCACACCGCCGCCGATGGCGTACGACACAGACACGAGGTCCATGTTGTTGTTGGCCAAGTTGTAGCCGGACTGATCAAAGCCTTTCTCGTTAGACACGTTGGACACGTCGCCACGGCGAGAGTCAGCGGTCACCTCCATCGAGGCGGCTGTGAAGGACAGCGCGCCGTTTGACAGGGTCAGGAATGCGTCTGTGTTGGTGACGTTAGCCGTTTGGCGGCCAAACGCTTCAAAGCTCAGCTTGCCGCTAGCTTTCAGGCCGCCGCCGAGGTCTTCAACCACGTTCACGCTGATCGTTGCGTCTGTGGTTTCCAGACCTTTGGATGCGGCGTCTTTCGAGTAGCCAAAGCCAACGGAGCCACCGAGGGTCACGCTAGACTGTGCATAAGCTGTACCGATAGATGCCAGAGCAGCCAGGGCAATCAGGGATTTTTTCATTGAGAAGTACTCCAAAGTTTTGTACATAAGGCTTCAAGGTTTCAACCCAGGGCCAACTTCCGGTGTCCGAAAGCTGATCGTATTGCACCAGACGATCTAGGCCATGGCAAAGAAAACTGCTAACGATTCAGCTCTTTCGTTGCAGGCATGCAACAGCCTTGTAGGCATCTCCGGGTCATCCCTTAGTCACTGAGCCTCGCTAAACTCAGGTCATGGACACCTTCCTGAACTCTGCTCTGGTGGCTGCCGATGGCGCTTTGAGAACTCTTTTTGCCAAACCGCGCGCCAGTCGCCCCTGTCCCACCTTGCCGGACCGGCCAACCCAGTTAGACGCAGCACAGCAGGCCGAAGCTGGCGCTTTGATGCGGGTGAACCATGTGGGTGAAGTGTGTGCGCAAGCGCTTTATGCCGCGCAGGCCTTGACTACGAAAGACCCGGCCTTGCGTCAGCATTTCCTGGAAGCCAGCCGCGAGGAAGGCGACCATCTGGCCTGGACGCATGAACGCCTAGAGTCCTTGGGCGCGCGGCCTTCGCTGCTCAATCCGCTGTGGTACGCCGGCGCTTTCGCTCTGGGTTTGGTGGCCGGGCGACTGGGCGACCGCGTGAGCCTGGGTTTTGTGATGGAAACCGAGCGCCAGGTCGAGGCGCATCTGGACAGTCACCTGGCCCGCTTGCCCGCAGAGGACCATGCCTCTCGGGCCATCGTGGCGCAAATGAAGGACGACGAAGCGCGCCATGCGACTGAGGCTGCATCAGAAGGCGGCGCCGAGCTGCCAGCGCCGGTCAAGGCGCTAATGCGCGCCTCCGCCAAGGTGATGACGACAACGGCGCACTATATATAAGCGGCGCGGCCTTGCACAAGGCAGCAAGGCCGAAAGGCTCAAGCCTCGATCAACTCAAAGCTGGTGGTGATCTCCGCCGTCTTGCCCAGCATGATGGTGGCCGAGCAGTACTTGTCGTGGCTCATGGCGATGGCGCGCTCCACGGTGGCTGCAGACAAGGCCTTGCCAGTCACGACGAAGTGCATATGAATCTTGGTGAACACCTTGGGGTCTGTGTCTGCCCGCTCTGAGGTGAGCTTGACCGCGCAGCCGCGCACGTCTTGACGTCCGCGCTTGAGAATCAACACCACGTCATAAGCCGTGCAACCGCCCGTTCCCGCCAAAACGGTTTCCATGGGGCGGGGTGCGAGATTGGCGCCGCCGTTTTCAGGCTTGGCCGCGTCAGGCGCGCCGTCCATCACCAAGATGTGGCCGCTACCGGTGGTGGCGATGAAGGCCATGTTCGAGCCGGCACCTTCGATGGCTTGGGGGCCGCCCCAAGAGACTGTGCATTCCATATGGGTCCTATTCAGCTTTCAATAAGTTGCAAAAAAACGGAGCCAGAAGTCGCAAAAACTTCGAATTTCAGCGGCTTGCAGCTCTCTTGCAATGTTGCGCCGCAACATTGCTCAGCTATACTTTCAACCATCGCAACAACGCGTGGTTTGAACACCGCCGGCATTGTTGCACTGGTTGTCTCCTCCACTCCTCAAAGGGTGGATTTATAGGCCCAGACCGTCATGGTCTGGGCCTTTTTTCTTGGGTGCTTATGATTAGCCTCCCTTCGAAAAAGTCACCATGCCCGCCAAGAACCTCCGCCTCACGCCTGCCGACTACCTGAAAAAAATCCTGACCGCACGCGTGTACGACGTGGCTCAGGAAACTGCGCTGGAGCCCGCCAAAAACCTCAGCCTGCGCTTGAACAACACGGTGCTGTTCAAACGCGAAGACCAGCAAGCGGTCTTCAGCTTCAAGTTGCGCGGGGCCTACAACAAGATGGCGCACCTGACGCCCGCGCAATTAAAAAAAGGCGTGATCTGCGCCTCGGCCGGCAACCATGCGCAAGGCGTGGCGCTGAGTGCGCGCAAGCTGGGTACGCGAGCCTTCATCGTGATGCCGGCCACCACGCCGCAAGTCAAGGTGGATGCGGTTCGCGCACTGGGCGGCGAGATAGTGCTGCACGGCGACAGCTACACAGACGCCTACGGCCACGCCGTGGAGCTTGAAAAGAAAAAGGGCCTGACCTTCATCCACCCCTTCGACGACCCGGACGTGATCGCCGGCCAAGGCACCATCGCCATGGAAATGCTGCGGCAAGTGCAGGGCCTGACAGCCGGTCGCCTGGACGCGGTGTTTGTGGCCATCGGCGGCGGCGGCTTGATTTCAGGCGTGGCCAACTACATCAAGGCGCTGCGACCTGAGATCAAGGTCATTGGTGTGCAGATGAATGACTCCGACGCCATGATGCGCTCGGTCGAAGCGCAAAAGCGTGTGACGCTGCAAGACGTGGGGCTATTTTCAGACGGCACTGCTGTGAGGCTGGTGGGCGAAGAGACTTTCCGCATCAGCCGCGAGCTGGTCGATGAATACATGACAGTGGACACCGACGCCGTGTGCGCCGGCATCAAGGACGTGTTCGTGGACACCCGCAGCATCGTCGAGCCCGCAGGCGCGCTGGCGGTGGCCGCCATCAAGCAGTACGTGGCCACGCACAAGAAAAAAGGCGAGGTGTACGCCGCGATTTTGTGCGGCGCGAACATGAACTTCGACCGCCTGCGCTTTGTCGCCGAGCGGGCCGAGGTGGGCGAAGAACGCGAAGCCCTGTTCGCCGTGACCATCCCCGAAGAGCGTGGCAGCTTCCGGCAGTTTTGTGAGCTGATTGGCGACCTGCCCGGTGGGCCGCGCAGCGTGACCGAGTTCAACTACCGCATCAATGACGCTGCCGAGGCACATGTCTTTGTGGGCCTGACCACGCACGGCAAAGGCGAGAGCAAAAAGATCGCTAGCACCTTCACGCGCCACGGCTTCAAGGCGATTGACCTGACGCATGACGAATTGGCCAAGGAGCATGTGCGGCACATGGTGGGCGGGCACAGCGCCCTGGCCAAGGACGAGCGGCTATTGCGTTTCGTCTTTCCCGAGCGGCCGGGCGCGCTGCTGAAGTTTCTGTCCTTCATGCGGCCGGGCTGGAACATCAGCCTCTTTCATTACCGCAACCAGGGCGCGGACTACGGCCGCATCCTGGTGGGCCTGCAAGTGCCCAAGGCTGACAACGCGGCCTTCAAGTCATTCCTCGATGAGCTGGGCTATCCGCACATCGAAGAAACCGACAACCCGGTTTACCGGATGTTTTTGCGGGCTTGAATTTGGGCTCCGGCTTGGGCTCCGGCAGGCCGGAGCCCACCTGCTCAGAGCCAGCCAGCCTTGACCAGGGCCTTTGTAACGGAGTCCGCCAGCAGACTGTGCCCCCGCGGTGTGGGGTGAAAGCCATCTGAGAAGGCGTGTGCAGCCCACCATCCGGGGGCCTTGCCCACCTCGATCGCTGTCTGGGTGCATGCAAGGAATGTCGCGGCCGTCGAGCTGCCGGCCGGGCAGACTGGGGTCGTCACATTGGTCAGGCCATAGGTGCTGGGGTTTTGCACTTGATCAGAAAAGTCAGCATAAAAGTCAACCAGCGCCACACGGTTGTCGGTGCCGATCTTGGCTTTGAGTTGGGTATTGAAGGCTCCAATCCACGAGCGGATGCCGGCGTTCAAGTTATCTGCCGCTGCTTGACCAAAGGAGGCCGCTACAGACGCCAAGACGGCCTTGAAGTCAGGCGTGAGGGTGATGTCCGGCATGTTGAGCACCGCAACCTGCACGGCGCCTTTGTCCAGCGCATTGGTCTTGATCTGGCCGTAGAAAGTACTGGCCAGTTGTTGCATGTAGGCCGTCGCTGCCAAGGCGCGTCCCTCGGTGGGATTACTCAGAAAGTTGGTGACGGTGGCTTCATCCAGTTGTTGCTGCAAGAAGGTCTTATAGGCTGCCAGCCCCGTCGGAGTGGTTGCCCCCAGGTAGGCCTCCACAAGGTCCGCCGCGTCATTGCCACCGCCGTCCATCAAGACGAGGTCGGTGCTGAGGTAGTCCCCCGTCAAGGCCTTGGTGGCCATTTGCGTGCCTATCGTCAGAGGGCTTGCGCTGCTGCCGGCGATGAGTCCACCACCAATGGCGTAGTTGGTGCACCCTGCGTTCTGGGTAAAGGAGGTGGGACCGGTTGCGGCGAAGAAATTGCACTGCGCCGACCCATTCACGCCGAACTCGTTAGCCACAAGCTGTGGCCAGATCGAAAAGCCTTTGGGATTGTTGGCGTCTTGAACGGTGAACTTGAAACCGAAAGTGCCTACGTCAGCCAGGCTGTCACCCATCACGTAAACCTTGGTGATGGTGGGCTTGGCGTCGCCGCCGCAGCCTGCCAGGCCCAAGGCCAACAATACGGCAGCGCTTGCTGCCAGCCCAAATCGAGTTACTCGCATTGACGACTCTCCCATTGATAAATAACAAAAACTAAAGTACTACTTATCATAGTGGAGCTCATCTGTGCCGCGCAAGGTTTTAGCGCAGCGCACCCGGCGCTTGATATGCCGCCACTTGCGGCTGGGCAATCAGGCAGAATCCTTCGACTCCCGCTCAGCCAAGGACAAAGACCATGCCCGTCACGCTTGATGGCCAATTAATCGTCGCCATTTCGTCCCGCGCATTGTTCGACTTCGAAGAAGAAAATCGCGTTTTCGAAAAAGGCATGGCCGAGGCAGAAAGCGCCGGCGCCAAGCGCGACGCGGCCTATATGCGGCTGCAGCTCGACAGGCTCGACGTCCCGGCCAAGCCCGGCGTGGCTTTCTCATTGGTCAAAAAATTGTTGGCCTTCAACGACGCGCCGGATAGCCTGGACGCTGACCTGAGCGCTGGCAAGCCGCCGCAGCGCGTCGAAGTCGTCATCTTGTCGCGCAACGACCCTGTGTCGGGAATGCGGGTGTTTCGTTCGGCCCAGCATTACGGGCTGAATATTCAGCGGGGCACCTTCAACCGCGGCGAGGCACCTTGGCGCTACCTCAAGCCTCTGCATGCGAATCTCTTTTTATCAACGCATCTGAGTGATGTGCGCGCCGCGCTGGACGCGGGCGTGCCGGCCGCGCAGGTGTACCCGCAGTCGGCTCACGCCAGCGCCGAGCATCCCAATGAGGTGCGCATTGCCTTTGACGGCGACGCCGTGCTGTTTTCAGACGAGGCCGAGCGCGTGTACCAGGCGCAGGGCTTGAGCGCGTTTCAGCAGCATGAGCGTGACAACGCCAGCCAGCCGCTTCTGGCCGGGCCCTTCAAGCCGCTGCTCGAAGCGTTGCACCGCCTTCAGCAGGCCGGTACGTCCCGCATGCGTATTCGCACGGCCTTGGTCACGGCGCGCAGCGCGCCTGCGCACGAGCGCGCCATTCGCACGCTGATGGACTGGAACATCGAGGTGGACGAGGCCATGTTTTTGGGCGGACTTGCCAAGGGTGAGTTCTTGCGCGAGTTTGAGCCGGACTTCTTTTTTGACGACCAGACCGGCCACGTCAATTCCGCCGCGCAGCATGTGCCGGCCGGCCATGTGGCCAGCGGTGTGTCCAATCTGCCGACCAGCGCCCCGGAGCTGCCATGAGTGCCGCCGCTTTGCCGCAAGCAGAAGTGGGTCACATCGCCGGCCCCTTGGCCAAGGCGCGATTCAAGCTGCACAGCTTTCGCCACTTTGCCGCTCAAGTGTGGGCGCTGGCGCTGCCTTACTTCCGCTCTGACGACAAATGGAAAGCCCGAGGCCTGCTGGCCGCCATCGTCGCGCTCAATCTGGCCTCGGTGTACATGCTGGTCTTGATCAATGACTGGAACCGCCTGTTTTACGACGCGCTGCAAGACAAAAACGAAGCCGTGTTTTGGCGCGAGCTGGGCCGCTTTGCCTACCTGGCGTTTGGCTTCATCGTCATTGCGGTGTACCGCTTTTATTTGACGCAATTGCTCGAGGTGCGCTGGCGCAGCTGGATGACCGGGCATTACATGGGGCGCTGGCTGGCCGACCATGCGTTTTACCGGATGGAGCTGGCGCGCTACACCGCGCCTTCGACGCCGCAAGGCCAGAGCGCTTCCGATCAGGCAACGCCAGACAACCCCGACCAGCGCATTCAGGAAGACCTGAACCTGTTCACCAGCTACACCGTGTCGCTGAGCATGGGGCTCTTGAATTCGGCCGTGACGCTGGCCAGCTTCGTCGGCATTTTGTGGGGCTTGTCGGGCGCATTTGCTTTCACGCTGGGCGGTCAAAGCTACAGCGTGCCCGGCTTCATGGTCTGGATGGCACTGCTGTATTGCGTGGCCGGCAGTGTGGCCACGCATTACATCGGGCGCCCGCAGATCAAGCTGAACTTTTTGCAGCAGCGCTATGAAGCCGACTTCCGGCATCACCTGGTGCGCGTGCGCGAATACAGCGAGGCGATTGCCCTGGACCGCGGGGAAGCCGTGGAGCGCGCGCATTTGGACACCCGCTTTGCCGGCGTGCTGGGGAACTACCTGACGCTCCTGAAGAAGCAGAAAAACCTGGTCTGGTTCACCAGCTTTTTTGGGCAGGCGGCGGTGGTCTTTCCCTTCGTGATTGCCGCGCCGCGCTTTTTCAGTGGCGCCATTCAGCTAGGCCAGTTGATGCAGATCGCCTCGGCCTTTGGCCGGGTGCAAGACGCGCTGAGCTGGTTCGTGGACAACTACAGCACCCTGGCGGCCTGGCGTGCGACCACTGACCGCTTGACCACTTTCGATGCGCACATGACCGCGCACATGACGGCCCATCAAGAGGCGCGAACCCCATCGCAATCTGGCAGCCGCGAGAAGGCGCCTGCCAACGCCGACACGCTGCACACCGAAGACCTGTCCCTGCGCCTGCCGCAAGGCCAGCTCTTGCTGCAAGGCCTGAACCTGACTGTGCAGGCGGGCGACAGCGTGTTGGTGCAAGGCCCGTCGGGCAGTGGCAAGTCCACGCTGTTCCGGGCCTTGGCGGGCATCTGGCCCTTTGCCACGGGCACCAGCCATGTGCCGGCAGACACCATGTTCATTCCACAGCGACCTTACTTTCCAGATGGCAGTCTGCGCGACGCACTGGCCTACCCCGAGCCAGCTTCTGGCTACAACGACGCGCAATTGCAGCAAGCGCTGCGCGACGCTTTGCTGCCGCAGCTGGCGGACAGGCTGGACGAGCGCAACGCCTGGGGTCAAAAGCTCTCAGGCGGCGAGCAGCAGCGTCTGGCTATTGCCCGCGTGTTCTTGAAAAAGCCACGCTGGCTGCTGGCCGACGAAGCCACCAGCGCGCTGGACGAAGCCGCCGAGAAAACGCTGTACGCACGCCTCCTGGCGCTGACACGGCAAACCGGCGGCGGCTTGGTGTCGATTGCGCACCGGCCTGGCGTGGCGGCCTTTCATGACAAGCGCTGGACGCTGGAGAAAACTGCGCCTGTGACTGGCGAGGCCGAAAGCGCAGGGGTTGATGCGCCGGCTTTTCAGCTGGTCAGCGCGCCGGTGAATCAGACACCCTGACTCAGTCGCCCTGAACCACCCCGCCCCTGAAGCGCTCGTAGCCCCGCGCCCGCAACTCGCAGGCCGGGCAGGTGCCGCAGCCGTAGCCCCAGGCGTGGCGGTGCGTGCGGTCGCCCAGGTAGCAGGTGTGCGTGTGCTCGATGATGAGGTCCACCAGCGCATCGCCGCCCAGCGCCCGGGCCATGCGCCAGGTGTCGGCCTTGTCTATCCACATCAGCGGCGTGTCGATCAAAAAGCGCTTGTCCATGCCCAGCGACAGCGCCAGTTGCATCGCTTTCATGGTGTCGTCGCGGCAGTCGGGGTAGCCCGAGAAATCGGTCTCGCACACGCCCGTGACCATGACCTGTAAGTCACGCCGGTAAGCCAGTGCTGCCGCCAACGTGAGGAAAAGCAAATTGCGCCCCGGCACGAAAGTGTTGGGCAGGCCCGAGCTTTCCATCTTGAAGGCAGTCTCGCGCGTGAGCGAGGTCTCGCTGACTTGCCCTAGCACCGCCAGGTCCAGCACATGGTCTTGCCCCAGCTTGGGCGCCCAGGCGGGGAACTGCTGGCGCAGCTGGGCCAGCACCTCAAGCCGCGCCGTCAACTCCACGCTGTGCCGCTGGCCGTAGTCAAAAGCGATGGTTTCGACGCGCTCATAGCGGCTGAGCGCCTGGGCCAGGCAAGTGGTTGAGTCTTGCCCGCCGGAGAAAAGTACAAGTGCGCTGGTGTGCATGCGCTGGATTTTAGGGGCCGGTGTGATACTGCGGGCTGGCTTGAAATTGAAGGAAAGAGCAATGCAGACAAGGCAAAAATCAAAGCAACGAAATTGGCAGTGGCTAGGTCTGGCCGCGCTTGTGGTGGCCGGCTGTGGCGGCGCCGTGGCGCAGCAGATCGGCGAAGTGGACACCGTATTCAACTGGATTGGCCCTGACCACAAAATCGTGGTCGAAGCCTATGAAGACCCCCGCGTCAAAGGCGTGACTTGCTACGTCTCCCGGGCCAAGACTGGCGGCCTCAAAGGCGCTTTTGGTTTGGCCGAAGACAAGTCAGAAGCCTCCATTGCGTGCCGGCAGACGGGGCCCATCAACTTTGTCGGGCCGCTGGTCAAACAAGAAGAAGTTTTCAGCGAGCGCCAGTCCATTTTGTTCAAGCGCCTGCGCATCGTGCGCATGGTGGATGCGCCGCGCAACACCCTGGTGTACCTGACGTATTCAGACCGCTTGATCGAAGGCTCGCCCACCAACAGCGTGACGGCTGTAGCGGTGGATCGCAACCAGCTGATTCCGCTGAAGTAAGCCCCTAGCCGCCTTCGCTCTGCCCCACCGCCAGCCGCCAATGTTCGCGGCTGTCATGCAGATAGCGCTCTATGCCGTGCGACAGGCTGGGCATGATCAAGCCGCGCTCACTGCTCAAGGCGGTGGCCAAGGGCGTGCCTTGCGGGCTGGCCTGCACCCCCTCGGCGTCCAGCCCGGCGGATTCGGCCAACTGGCGGGCAAAGCCGTGCCAAGACACCGTGCCCAGGTTGGTCAGGTGCCAAAGACCCTCGGCGCTGTCGATCAGCAAGTCCAGCGCGGCATGCGCCAGATCAGGCACGTAAGTCGGTGAGACGGCCACGTGGGCAGGCGCCTGCACACGCCGACCTGCGGCCAGGTCATGCAAGGTGGCGTAGGCAAAGTTGTAGCGATCCCAGGGGCCAAAAAACGCGCTGCTGCGAACGATCAAGGCCGCTGGGTGCGCCGCCAGAATGCGCGCCTCCGCAGCCGCCTTGCTCTGCCCGTAAATGCCGGCCGGGCTGAGCGCATCGCTTTCCACATAAGCGCGGCCCAGGCGACCGTCAAACACCAGGTCCGATGAAAAGGTAAGGTAAGGCAGACCCAGGCGAGCCGCAGCCTCGGCCAGCAAGGCCGCGCCCTCGGCGTTTTCCCTGAAGCAGCGTGCGCTCTCGCGCTCTGCGTCGGCCACCCGCACATAGCCGGCGGCATTGATCACGGCCCAAGGGCGGTAGGCGTCCAGCGCCGCCGCGACCGATGCAGGGTTGGCAATGTCCAACTCTCGCCGTGTCAGCAAGTCGTGGTCCAGGCCGCGCAAATGGCACAAGCGCGACAAGGCTTGCCCCAAGGTGCCGCTGGCACCGGTGATGAGCAGCCTGCGCGGCGAGCCGACCACGCGCAACTTGCCGCGTGGCCGGGCATGGCTCACCGGGTAAAAGCGCTCGTCGCGTTTCCACCAGCCGGCGCGGTCCAGCACCGGGTGACTGAAGTCGCCCGTGAGCGCCAGCGAGCGGCTGGCATCAGCCAGCACCGTGGGACGCGGCGGCTCCGAGCGAACGTCAAAGGCACCGGGCTCGTAAAAACCATTTTTCTCACGCAGCAGAGAGTTCCAGTCCACAGCCCCCAGCAGCGACCAGATGGTGACGGCGCGCAAGTCCACACCTTCACTGCGCAAACGCTGGGCCGCCTGCCAGACCTCCATCAGCCAGCGCAGCTGCTCGTCGCGCGTGCAGCCGTGGTGCGCTTCGGTCACGGCCAGCGGCAGGCCATAGCGCTCCCAGGCTTCACGCAGGCGCGCCTCGGGGCCGATCTCGCGGGCTGGTAAATCGACCCGCACGGCTTCCAGGTCCACGTAGCCGGGTCGGCTCGCGCCGTCCTGAAAGTGGCCGGGGTACATGGCCAGCCGGTCGTCTAAAAAGCGCTCGCTGGTCAGGTAATGGTTGATGCCCAGGATGTCCGGCTTGCAGCCGGCCTCTTTAAAAAATGCCAGTTCATCGAGGCTGATGCCGGCCTGCATGAAGGCCGGGTACCAGGCGTGCGCGGCGTCCACGCGGCCACACAGCAAGTCGAAACTCAGCCAGCGGCGCTCGTTCTCGTAGTCTGCTTGATCTTGCAAACCAGGCGTGGCGAATGTCTTGCCCAGGTCTTCGGTTTGCACCAGTTGTGCATCGGGTCGCACCGCGCGAATCGCCCGCATGGACAGCACCACGGCGCGGCATTGGTTGACCAGCGCTCGCAAGAAGACGGCCACGCTCGTGCCATGCGGATGCCAGTGGCCATACAAGCCAGAAAAGCGCGCCGTGGTCAGCGGCTCGTTGATCGGCGTGTAGAGCGTGATCCAGGGGTAGCGCCTGGCGACCCTGCCGGCATGCGCGGCCACCAGCTCGGGAAAGGCCGGGTCAAGCAAGTGCGTGTAACGCGGGCCACTGCCGTGGTGCACCAGGCCGGCAATGGGCGCGATGCCCAAGGCCTGCAAGCGGTGCAGGCGATCGTCATGCCAGCGCCAGTCCTGCTGCTCGGGGCGCCGGGGCGAGATGGTCTCCAGCAGCACCGGGTAGCGCAGCGTGCGTATGCCCAGCGCGGCGATCGCTTCCAGGTCTTCAGGCCGGCGTTGGTGTCCGGTCTCGACGATCTGGTCGCGGAACTCGTCACCCAGCCGGGCGACGGTGCATTCAAGCCCGCCCCACAGGGCGAGCCGCTTCTCAGCGCTTTCTGCGGCTGTCAAAAGCAGTCCCGTTCAACAAGGCTGATGCAGCTCAGGCCGGCTCGGCTTCTTCAGCCTCGGCCATCAGTTCTTCCTTGCGGCTTTGCAACTCGTCGCGCATGCCCACCAAGTCCAGCCGGGATTTGCGCACCTTCGGAAATATCTCGTTGCGCTCTTCCTTGACGTGATGGTCGATGTACTCGCCCAGCACCAGCACCTTGGCGTCGAACATTTCGTCGCTTTCGTCCATCTCGCGGATCTGCGCGATCAAATCCTTGGCACTGGCGTGTTCCACCATGGCTTCGTTGAGCAGCGCGTTGTCCTTGATGGCTCCGCGCGCGGCCGGGTAAAAGATCTCTTCTTCGAGCAAGGCGTGCACTGTCAGTTCCATGCAGATCTGGTCGGCCAACTCGCGTTTTTTGCTGCTGGAGCGGCTGCGGCTTTCAGACAAGGTCTTGAAATCGTCAAACATTTTTTTCACAGCCTTGTGGTCTGCGTCCAGCAGGTCGCAGGCGTCTTTTTGGCGTGCGGCCTTGCGAGCAGGTGCGGCGGCACTTTTACTCGCAGCAGTTTTTACACCGGCTTTTTTGGCGGGAGCTCTGGTTGCCATGGTCTGGGTCCTCAAAGTGGATGGTGTGTGGCCGACACATCGTCAACCTGCACACACTGTCACAGCCGCCTGAAAGACCCAGAGTCGGACACGCCTCAAAGCGCTGTAGGACCAGGCAAAACTTCAGCCGGCCATGGACGCCACCGCCGCCGCCAACGGCACGCAGCTCAGCGTGAGTTGCACCCCGTCCGCAATGCGGGCATAGCCGACAGACTCGGCATGCGCCAGCACCTCGACGTCGCGCCAGGTGAGTGCGCGGTATTCGGCGCTGTTGCCGTTGTCGGCGGCGCGTTCAGCTGGCTTGCGGTGCAGCATGAGCTGCACGCCGCCAAGGCCATTCGGCTCGGCCAAAACATGCAGGTCAGCCGCGCCCTGCGTTTCGTCACTGAGCGCAAGCAAGGCCGCGGGCAACACGCTGCGCAAGGCATTCAGTGGCACGGCCAGGCCCGCCGCGCCATCAAGCGTGGGGCCACGCACTTCATTGACGATCACCAAACCCTTGAACCGAAACTCGGTGCTCAGCAAACCCAGGCACTCCTGAACACCTTCATCCAGGGCCACCGCGCTCTCACCCTTGGGCGAAATCCAGGTCATGATGTTCATGCAATTGCTGGCAGCCGCACGTGACAGCTTGCCCAGCGAAGCGCTGTTTTCTCGCAAGCTGGCCAAGTTGGGTTGCTCAACTTGCAAGCGTCGGTCCACCATGGCAGCGATCATGCCGATCGGCTGAAATTCACCGACCAGATGGTGGCGCAGGGTGGGGGTCAAACGCCTGAGCAAGGCGTAGCGCGCAGCTTCTTCGAGCAAAGAAGCGTCGGCAAGCTCAGGAACGAAAGGCGTGGGGGAAGTTGGGGCGAGGTTCTGCATAGGTCGAGTCCGTCAACTATTGACCAGCTCTGCGGCCACCGATGTAGGACGGCATCTCATTTGTTGGGATGCCGAGTGAATTTTCGCCAGCGCACGTCCTACGCCGCAGCTTCTGGATCAAGTCGGGTCAAGTTTAGACCGCCGAGGCTTGCGTCTCCCGGGGCCACCGAAGTCACGGTGCTAAAGTCGGGCGAACGATGATTTACCTGGTTGAAGACAACGACGCCGTGCGTGATAGCCTCATCGGCATGCTGCGCGATTTCGCCGATGCCGAGGTGGCGGGAGCGTCCAGCACCGAACACGAGGCCACCGCGTGGCTGCAGGCCCATCCAGACGGCTGGAGCATGGCCGTGGTGGATCTTTTCTTGCTGCAAGGCAGCGGGCTGGGCGTGGTGACCAGCTGCGCCGTTCGCAAGCCCATGCAAAAAATAGTGGTACTGACCAACTACGCCACTGCCGACATTCGTCGCCGCGCTCTGGCGCTGGGCGCCGACGCCGTGTTCGACAAGTCCCGTGAGATCGATGACTTTCTGGCTTACTGCGCGGCAAGTGTGACCCGCAATGCCTGAGCTGGCGCGTAGCCCGCGCCAGTTGAGCGCCCTTGCCGCCCTTGCAAAGCCATGAGCAAGCGCCTGGCCCTGCTGCTGTTGATGGCCTCTGCCGTGCTGGCCTACGGGCTGCTCGACCTGGGCCGTTTTTTAAGCCTGGCTTATCTCAAAGAAAGCCAGCAGGCCTTCAGCACGCTGTATGCGCAGAGCCCGTGGCTGGTGAGTGCCGGCTTTTTTGCCTTGTACGTGCTGGTGGCTGCTCTGTCTTTACCCGGTGCGGCCCTTTTGACGCTGGCCGGTGGCGCAACTCTGGGCTTGGTGTGGGGCACGCTGCTGGTGTCTTTTGCCTCGACCCTTGGCGCCACGCTGGCCATGCTGAGCGCACGCTACGTGCTGCGCGACGCGACCCAGGCGCGCTTTGCCGGTCAGTTGGCGGCCGTCAACGAAGGCATGCGCCGCGAAGGCGGCTTTTATCTCTTCTCCTTGCGCCTGATTCCGGTGCTGCCGTTTTTCGCCATCAACTTGCTGATGGGTCTGACGACCATGAAGACCTGGACCTTTTACTGGGTCAGCCAGGTGGGCATGCTGGCCGGCACCCTGGCTTATGTGAACGCCGGTACGCAACTCGGGCAGATCGAGTCCCTGAGCGGTGTGCTGTCGCCCGGCATCCTGGCTTCACTGGCGCTGCTGGGTGTGCTGCCCTGGGTGGCGCGCAAAGGCTTGGACGCTGCGCGCCAGCGTCAGCTGCTGGCACGCTGGCAGGCAGACCGACCCCTGCGTTTTGACCGCAACCTGATCGTGATTGGCGCGGGCGCAGGCGGCTTGGTGACCGCCTATATTGCCGCCGCCGTCAAGGCCAAGGTGACCTTGATCGAAGCCCACAAAATGGGCGGTGATTGCCTGAACTACGGCTGCGTGCCGAGCAAGGCTTTGATCCGGAGCGCCAAGCTGGCGCAGCAGATGCGACACGCCTCGCGCTACGGGCTGGCCGACGCGCCGGCCAGCTTCAGCTTTGCCGCCGTCATGCAGCGCATCGAGCGCGTGATCCAGGCCATTGCGCCGCATGACAGCATTGAGCGCTACACGGCGCTGGGTGTGGAGGTGCTGCAAGGCCACGCACGCATCGTCAACCCATGGACGGTGGAGGTTCGGCTCAATGAAGGCCGCGTCGTGCACCTGACCACGCGCAGCATCGTGATTGCAGCCGGTGCCAAGCCGGTCATTCCTGACATTCCGGGCCTGGCCGAGAGCGGCTACGTGACCAGCGACACGCTGTGGGAAAAGTTCAGCGGGATGAAAACGCTGCCGCGCCGCATCGCCGTGCTGGGTGGCGGGCCTATCGGTTGTGAGCTGGCGCAGGCTTTTGCGCGGCTGGGGGCCGAGGTCACGCAGGTCGAGATGAGCCGGCGACTGATGGCGCGTGAAGACGAAGAAGTCTCTGCCCTGACCGCAGCCGCCTTAGCGGCTGACGGCGTGCGCGTGCTGACGGCGCACCGGGCAGTGCGCTGCGAAATGGACACCGAAACAAGCGCCGAAGGTGTCAAGGTTTTGGTGGTGCAACACCTGGACGGCCACCCGGAGGAGCGCGTTGAGTTTGACGAGCTGATCTGCGCCGTTGGCCGGCAGGCCCGGCTGACAGGTTATGGCCTGGAAGACATCGGCATTCCCGTCGGCCGCACGATCGAGACCAACGAGTACCTGCAAACCATTTACCCCAACATCTACGCCGCCGGGGACGTGGCCGGGCCCTACCAGCTCACGCATGTGGCGGCGCACCAGGCTTGGTACGCGGCGGTCAATGCATTGTTTGGCGACTTCAAGAAGTTCAAGGCCGACTACCGCGTGATCCCCTGGGCCACTTTTGTGGACCCGGAAGTGGCGCGTGTAGGCCTGAACGAGCAGGAAGCGCGCGAGAAAAAAATCGACTATGAAGTCACGCGTTTCCGGCTGGACGACCTGGACCGCGCGCTGGCCGACAGCGAAACCCAGGGCTTTGTGAAGGTGCTGACCGTGCCCGGCAAAGACCGCATTCTGGGCGTGACGATTGTGGGCAGCCACGCGGGTGACTTGATTGCCGAATACGTGCTGGCCATGAAGCAGGGCCTGGGCCTGAACAAGCTGCTGGGCACCATCCACATCTACCCGACCATGGCCGAGGCCAACAAATACGCAGCCGGTGCCTGGAAGCGCGCCCACCAACCTGCGCTGCTGCTGGCCTGCGTCAAGCGTTTTCACACTTGGCGGCGCGGCTGACAGACCAAGCGCAGACGCCTATTTAGCGAGACATCAGCTGCCGCGCCAAGTGGCTGCAGCCGTCCACCACGCCCACCAGAAAAATCATCGCGATCAGGATCGAACTGGTCTCTGACATCTGGAACAGGCCCATGTGAAAAGCCAGCATCTGCCCCAGGCCGCCAGCGCCCACCACGCCCAGCACAGCGGCAGCGCGGATGTTGTTTTCCCAGCGGTACAGCGTGTAGCTCATGAGCTGGGGCATAACGAGCGGCAGCGTGGCGTAGGCAAATACGCGGCCCTCACCCAGCCCGCGTGTGCGCAGTGCAAAGCCGGGGCCTTCGGGAGCGTTTTCCACGGCTTCGGCAAACAGCCGGCCCAGCACGCCCGTGGTGTGAAAGGCCAGGGCCAGCGTGCCGGCCAGTGGGCCGAGGCCGGCGGAGATCAAAAGCAGCGCTGCCCACACCAGTTCAGGAATGCTGCGCAGCGCATTGAGCAGCAAGCGCGTGACTTGCTTCAACCGAGCGGGATCGCCCGCGTGCGTGCGGCTGGCGGGTAGCGCCAAGGCCAAGCCGGCAACGGCAGCCAGCAGCGTGCCCAAGGCCGACATGGCCAGCGTCTCCAAGGTGGCGGCCAGGAGCTTGCCTAAAAATCGCGGCTCCGTTTCTGGCGACATCAACTCGCCCAGGAACTTGCCCATGCGCGCAAAGGCCTGCCACGACAGGAACTGCCCCCACTTCAAGTCCAGCGAGTAAAAGCTCAAGGCCGTGAGCAGCAGCACGCCGAACACGATCCAGCACGCCTTGCAGCGCGCATCAAACAGCGGCGGTGGCAAGCGAAACACTTCGTTGGCGGCGGGTGGGTGCGTATTGTCGGTCATGTGAAGCGATCAACCCTTCAACCCAGCGCGCGCCGCAGCCAGCTGCTGGCCTGGTCAGCCAGCCACACCAGCGCCATGAACACCAGCAGCATGGTGCTGACTTCAGCGCCATTGAACATCTTCATGGACGCGTCCATCTGCTGGCCCAGGCCGCCCGCGCCCACAAAGCCCAGCACGGCCGAGGAGCGAATCGCGCATTCCCAGCGGTACACGCTGTAGCTGGTCAGTTCCGCCGCGTTTTGCGGCAGCAGGCCGTAAAAGAAAGCCTGCAGGCGGCCCGAGCCATTGCGCAGCAGCGAGGCGGTGGCGTGGCCGTCGCCGCTTTCCAAAATTTCGCCATACACCTTGCCCAGCATGCCGGCATAGGTCAGCGCAATGGCCAGCACGCCAGCGGTTGGCCCCAGGCCCACCACGCGCACAAACACCAGCGCCCAAATGAGTTCAGGCACGCTGCGCAGCACGATGAGCAGCCAGCGCACCGCCACGCGAAGGCAGGCAGGCACGACAGCCATGCGGCCACTCAGCGCAGACACCGACAAGAGCCGCACTGACAGCAGCGTCAAAGGCACAGCCAACAGCAGCGCCAGCGCCATGCCAGCAGTCGCTATGGCCACGGTGCGCCAGGTCTCGCGCGCCACCAGCAGCAAAAACTCGGGCTCGATTTTGGGCGGCACGAAGTCGGCCAGGAACTTCAGCGTGGGCTTGAGGTTGCCCGCTTCAAACAAGACCCAGGGTTTGAACTCACTGAGCACCAGCACAGGCCACAGCAGCACCAGTGCTGCCAGCAGCCAGAACACACGGCCGCGCCAGGCAGGGTCGCTGTGAACGCGCGCGGTTGCGGCCGAGGTCACGGTCGGGAAGGCCGGTGTCAAGCTCATATGAAAAAAGGCGCGCCGGGATTCAGCGGCAATGCATCACGGCCGGCAGCGCGGGCGCAGCGGCCAGCGGCATTTCGAAGTCTGGCGCAGGGCCGGTCAGCTCATGCAAGTGCTGCGCGTACAAGGCGCGAAGCCGCTCCGGCGTGACCTCTGCAGCCGGCAAATCAAAAGCGATCTCGCCGTCACGCAGGCCGATGATGCGCGGAAAGTGCTGCAACGCCATCTCAACATGGTGCAGCGTGCTGACCAAGGTGGCGCCACTTTCGCGCGCAGCGGCGGTCAGTGATGCAATGGCTTGCCCCGCCCGCGTTGGGTCCAGCGCCGACAGCGGCTCATCGACCAGCAGCAAACTGGCATCGGCCACCAGAGCGCGGGCCAGACCCACGCGCTGGCGCTCACCGCCTGACAGGCGGTCTACCCGCGCAAACAGCTTGTCGCTCAAATCAAAGCGGGCCAGCGCGGCATCGGCCAGCGCAATGGCTGTCGGGTAGAACAGACTACGCACGCTCTGCCACAGGCTCATGCGCGGCAGACGCCCTGCCAGCACGGCGGTGACCACGCGCTGACGCGGCGGCAGCGGCGGCACTTGCGGCGCCAAAAACAACTGCCCGCGCATGCGCTGCAACTCATGTCGGGGCAAAGCCCAAGGCTGGCGCCCGTCCATCGTGACCGTCCCGGCCGAAGGCTGCAAGGCGCAGGCCAGCACATGCAAGAGCGTGGTCTTGCCTGCGCCTGACGGGCCGATCAAGGCGACGTGCTCGCCCGCTGCGATGTCCAGCGACAAGCCGCGCACGGCGGCTGGCGCATTGCGCGCTGCGGCTGGGTGCCGCGCGCTCAGGTCTTGCAGGCTAATCTTCATGAAGGCAGGTGGTCCGAGGCGAGTTACTTGAGCAAACCGGCGCTGCGCGCTGCGGTTTCGATGCCCTTGTAATTCTCAACCTTGGTCGGGATGTAACGCGTGGCGCGGTTCAATTCCAGAATTTCCTTGCCCTGGGCCGAGGCTGGGTCCAGCTCGATCAAGGCCTTGGTCAGCTTTTCGCGTAGGGCGGCGGGCATGTCGGCATGCACGGACCAGTTGTAGTTGAAGTAACCAGGCGTGGTGAAGAACACGTTGACGTCCTTGGTGTCCACTTTGTTTTCTTTCACGAACTTCTGCCAGACGGTGATGTCCAGCGCGGCAGCTTCGACCTTGCCGCTGACCACTGAAGCGATGGTGGCGTCATGCGCGCCGGAGTAAGCCACGCGCTTGAAGTCCTTGTCAGGGTCAATGTTGGCTTGCAGCAAAAAGCTACGCGGCATCAGGTGGCCAGAGGTGCTGGACTGTGAACCGAAGCTCACTTGCTTGCCCTTGAGGTCGGCGAGCGTCTTGATGCCTGAGTTGGTCTTGGCAATGAAGACGGACTGAAACTTGGTGTCTTCTTCGCGCTGCGCAATCGGGATGATCTTGCCGCCCGAACGGTTTTGCGCCTGCACAAAAGTGAAACCGCCCAGCCAGGCCATTTCGATGTTCTTGTTCACCAGTGCCTCGACAGCGGCGGGGTAGTCGCTCACGGGCGTGAACTCGACCTTCATGCCCATCTTTTGTTCCAGATACTTGACGATGGGGCCGAACTTGCGCATTTGCTCGGTGGCGGCTTCTTCAGGAATGGTGGAGACGCGCAGCACCTGCTGAGCGTGGGCCGTGCCAGCCATGGCCGCGATGGCGAGCAAGGCGCTGGCAGCCAGCGTGCGAAAGCCCAATGCTGAGCTAAGGCGGGAGATAAAAGTCATGGCGAGAGTCCTGTGAAAAACGGAACCCGCTATTAAACCCGACTCTGCTTGTTGCTCGCCGAAAGGGTAATAGCCGCGCTGCGCACGCCTGCTAAAGTCAGTCGAATGCTTGAGAAACACCCACTGACCACGCCACAACCGGCCTTCGTGCAGCGCCATCATGAAGACCGAGCGGCGGTTCGCGAAGAGTTGCTGGCCGGCCTGCAAGCGCCGGTTGCGTTCACTTCGCCCAAATACCTGTACGACGCACTCGGCTCGCGGCTGTTTGAAGCCATCACCGAATTGCCCGAGTACTACCCCACGCGCACCGAGGCCGGCATATTTGCGGCGCATGCCCCCGCCATGGCCCAGGTGATGCCGCAGGGCGCCACGCTGATTGACCTGGGCGCGGGCAACTGCCGCAAGGCGGCCAGGTTGTTCGGGGTGCTGCAGCCCAAGGGCTATGTGGCGGTGGATATTTCGGTGGAGTTTTTGCGTGAGGCACTGGCCAGCTTGCAAGCGCAGTTTCCGGCCTTGCCCATGCTCGGTCTGGGCATGGATTTTTCAAGCACACTGGCTTTTCCGCCTGAAGTCGGCGAGGGGCCACGCATCTTGTTTTACCCGGGCTCGAGCATCGGCAACTTCACGCCCGCTGAAGCGCTCGCTTTCCTGACGCAAGCGCACACCGCCTGTCCTGGCGGCGGGCTCTTGATCGGCGTGGACTTGGTGAAAGCGCGTGAAGTGCTGGAGCCCGCGTACGACGACGCACTTGGTGTGACGGCCGCCTTCAACCGCAATTTGCTGCCGCACCTGAACCAGCTGGTGGGCAGCGACTTTGCGCTGGCCGACTGGAAACACGTGGCGCTTTTTAATGACCAGGCTTCACGCATTGAAATGCACCTGGAAGCTGTGCGCAGCGTGTCTGTGCGCTGGCCGGGTGGTGAGCGGCGCTTTGCTGAGGGCGAACGCATTCACACCGAAAATTCTTACAAGTGGCGCGAGGCCGACTTTGCGCGGCTGCTGGCGGACGCGGGCTTTGCCCGCAGCCAGGTCTGGAAAGACCCGGCTGATGGCTTTGCGGTTTTCTGGGCGGCAGCTTGATGACGACAACAAAAGCGCCGGGGCCGACGCGCGTCGTCATCGTCAGCCCTGCGCTGGCCGACGCCAACAACGGCAACTGGCAAACCGCACAGCGCTGGGCCGGCTTTTTGCCCAAGGAGCGCTTTCAGGTGCGCATCGTCAAGGCCTGGCCTGACGCCTTGGCGCAGCAACTGGCCGCGCACCCGGCCGCCCGGCAGGACGAAGTGATGCTGGCCCTGCACGCGCGTAAATCGGCCGCTTCGATCGCGGCCTGGGCGCAAGCCAAGGAAGGTCCGCAAGGCCTGGCCGTGGTGCTGACCGGCACTGATTTGTACCGCGACATTGCGCAGGACAAATCCGCCCAGACATCGCTGGCCCTGGCGCAGCAATTGGTGGTGTTACAAGCACGCGGCATTGCCGCCCTGCCTGAAGCGCTGCGGCCCAAGGCCCGCGTGATTTTTCAGTCCAGCACGGCTCTGGCGCCTGTGGCCAAGCCGGCGCCCAGCGCGCAGCTACGCGCCGTGATGGTGGGTCATTTGCGCGCCGAGAAATCACCCGCCACGCTGTTTGAAGCCGCCCGCTTGCTGGCCGATGTGCCTGGGCTTTTTATCGACCACATTGGTGAGGCGCTGGACCCGGCCTTGGGCGCGCAAGCTCAGGCCACGGCCGCCGCCTGCCCTCACTACCGCTGGCTGGGCAGCCAGCCGCACAAGGCCACGCGTAGGCACATTCAGCGTGCGCATGTGCTGGTGCACACCAGCGCCATGGAAGGCGGCGCGCACGTCATCATGGAGGCGGTGCAAAGCGGCACGCCCGTGCTGGCCTCGCGCATTGACGGCAATGTCGGCATGCTGGGTGAAGACTACGCGGGTTACTTTGAGCCCGGCGACGCGGCGGGGCTGGCGGCGCTGCTGGCGCGCAGCAAAAGCGAAAACCCCGATGCGCCGGGTGCGCTGCTGCCGCAGCTGCAGGCGCAATGCGCGGCGCACGCCGCGCTCTTCGCACCTGAAGCCGAGCAAGCTGCCCTCCTGGAATTACTGGATGCATTGACTGTCACAGACAAGCCCGACAATCCGATTTAAGCCAGCGCCAGACGCCCCGTGCGCTTCGGCGCGACAACAGCGACCCTTCAGAAAGCTATCCCCATGCAATCACCGGAACAACCGGTCCTGCGCGACATCGTGCTCGTAGGCGGCGGCCACAGCCACGTGGTGGCGCTCAAGATGTTCGGCATGCAACCCATGCCCGGCGTTCGCCTGACCGTGATTTGCCGCGACAGCCACACGCCGTATTCGGGCATGCTGCCCGGCTACATCGCTGGGCATTACAGCTATGACGACGTGCATATCGACTTGCGCACGCTGGCGCAGTTTGCAGGCGCACGTTTTTACAAAGACGAAGTCATAGGCATCGACCGCGCCAGCGGCAAGGTGCTGTGCAAAAACCGCCCGCCTGTGCCGTATGACCAGCTGTCCATCAACATCGGCTCGACCCCGCAGATGGGTCGCGTGCCCGGCGCTGCGGCGCATGCAGTCGCCGTCAAACCGATTCATCTGTTCAACGAGCGCTGGCTGGCCTTGCTGGAGCGCGTGCGCCAGCACGCCGGCAAGACGCGCATCGCCGTGGTCGGCGGTGGTGCCGGCGGCGTTGAACTCACGCTGGCCATGCAGCACCGGCTGCGCAATGAACTGCGCAGCCTGGGCCGCGACCCGAACGAGTTGAGCTTTCATTTATTCAACAGTGGCGACCAGATTTTGCCCACGCACAGCGCGGGCGTGCGCCGCAGTTTTGAAGCCGTGCTGCAAGAGCGGCAAGTGGTGGTTCACACGGGCAGCGCCGTGAGTCAGGTCAACGCCAACAGCTTGCAAACGGCCAACGGCGACGTGCTGCCCATGGACGAGATCGTCTGGGTCACGCAGGCTGGTGGCGCGCCTTGGCTGGCGCAGACTGGCCTGGCGCTGGACGCGGGCGGCTTTATTCAAGTCAATGACTGCCTGCAAAGCGTGAGTGATCCGCTGGTATTTGCCGCCGGCGACATTGCCAGCATGCAAGGCCATCCGCTTGAAAAGGCAGGCGTCTTCGCCGTGCGCCAGGGCAAGCCTTTGGCTGTCAATTTGCGCCGCGCTGTTGAAGGCCTGCCGCTTACGCCTTACCGGCCGCAGCGCAGCTGGCTGGCCCTGATCAGCACGGGCGACCGCAGCGCTATTGCCTCGCGTGGACGCTTCGGCATGGGCGACGGCGCGGGCGCCTTGAGCACCGCGCTGTGGCGCATCAAAGACCGTATTGATCGCCGGTTCATGGCGAAGTTCAGCGAGTTCCCGGACATGACGGCAACACAGGCCAAGCCTGCCGCAGCCACTGTGAAGCTCGACACCGAAGAGGCCGCGCAAGCCATCTCGGCGATTGCCATGCGCTGCGGCGGCTGCGGCGCCAAAGTCGGGGCGACGGTTTTGTCGCGCGCATTGGGCGCCCTCGCGCCTGTGGAGCGCGACGACGTCTTGATCGGCCTGCACGCGCCGGACGATGCGGCCGTGGTGCGCGTGCCGCCGGGCAAGGCCATGGTGCACACGGTGGACTTTTTCCGTGCCTTCGTTGACGACCCCTACATCTTTGGCAAAGTCGCGGCCAACCACGCGCTGGGCGATGTGTTTGCCATGGGTGGCGAAGCGCAAAGCGCGACGGCCATTTGCACCGTGCCTTCAGGCCTGGAGGCCAAGGTCGAGGACGTGCTGTTTCAGATGATGACCGGTGCGGTGGAAGTGCTCAACGATGCCGGCTGCGCGCTGGTGGGCGGGCACACGGGTGAAGGCAAAGAGCTGGCCTTGGGCTTTGCCATCAACGGCTTGGTGAATGAAGACTTGAAGGGCGTGATGGTCAAGGGCGGCATGAAGCCCGGCGACGTGCTGCTGCTCACCAAGCCCATGGGCACGGGCACGCTCTTTGCCGCACACGCTCAGCTCAAGACGCGCGGTCGCTGGATTGATGCGGCGCTGGATTCGATGGTCATGTCCAACCGCCTGGGCGCGCAATGCCTGCAAAAGCATGGCGCCACGGCGTGTACTGACCTCACCGGCTTCGGCCTGCTCGGGCATTTGGTGGAGATGACCCGGCCGTCGAATGTGGACGCGGAGATTGATTTGAACGCCTTGCCGCTGCTGGACGGCGCTGCCGAGACGGCTGCCGCTGGCATCCTGAGTTCATTGCAGCCGGCCAACGTGCGCCTGCGCCGCGCGCTGCGCAACCAGGCCGAGGCGCTGCATCACCCCAACTACGCTTTGATCTTTGACCCGCAAACGGCCGGTGGCCTCTTGGCCAGCGTGCCGGCGGCCAAGGTTGATGCTTGCGTGGCCGCGCTCAAGGCCTTGGGCTACACGCGCACGGCGGTCATTGGCCGCATCCTCGCGCAGGGCGAGGCGATCGAGCCGATCACGCTGAAGTTCTGAAGCCGACCTGAACGTGCCTAGCCGCCCGTGGGCGGCACCACGTCGCAGACCACGGTGGGGAACCAGCGCTGCTGCGGCGCCAGGCAGTGCTGGTAAAAGCGCTTCCACTCGTAGTCGGTCAGGAAATAGGTGCGCCACACGGCGCCCTCGCGGGGCACCAGCGTCACGTTGCGCGCCAGCGTGCAGCGCGAAGCCACCACGCAGTCGTTGGCCTCTTTGCGGCTGTTGAACAGGTGCACCGTGAAGCGCGGCTCAGCCTGCCCCTGGTTGATGGCGCGGCTCACGGCGCAGCCTGTGCCGTCCACGGTCTTCAGGCCTTCTTCCTTTTCCAGGAAGTTCATCTCGGCCACCAGCAGCTTTAAAAACCACTCGCTGATCAAGCCGCCGCAGTCGTAATACTCATGCTTGAGCTGGCGCACCACGGGGCCTTGCAGCGGCAGGTTTTGCGCGTTCAGGCGCAGCATGGGCTCGTCGCCGGTTTGCGGCGCCAGATCAGGCAAGTGACGTGTGCCGTCGCCGCTGCAGGCCAGCAACGCGCCAGACAGCAGCAACACCGCCAAGCGGCGCAGACTGCGGACTGAAACAGGGGAAAAGCTCATCATTGCACTGATATTAACGGTGTTGGCGTATCCAGCGTATCCAACGTAGGCAACGCTTGACGCGGCGTAACCGTCCTACAGCGCTTGGGGCTATTGAGTCTGGGCCCTGGACGTCGCCCGCGCTTCAATAGTCAGATGCCGCTCGATACAGGTCCACGAGACGATTTCAAGGCTTTACGCACGCGTTCCCGGCAGTGCGGCGTGGCCAAGCCCGACTCCGGCTTGGGCCTGCCGCTGCGCGCCGTACTGGCCGCGTTCGGCCGCCGGTTCAGGCGACCACCCGCCTCAGTAGTGAGGCGGTAGGTCGTCTCGCAAGCGCGCCGCGCCTGCCGCCGTACCCTCAGGCTGCTGCGCCCGCAAGTCTTGCACTTCGCGGATCAGCAAATCGATTTGCTGCTGCTGGCGGATCACCACGCCGTTGAGCTCTTCCAGCAAGTCTTCAGCAAAGCTGGCCTTGATCTCCAGGGCAGTGAGTCGGCGGTCGGCGTCAAAATCGTGGTCAGCAGTCATGCCCCGAATTGTGGCGTCAGAATTGTGAAGCCAGATTTGTGACGTCACTGAGCCAGGCCCCTATGTGCAACCTTTATGAATCGACACCGCGCGAACGCATCAACGAGCGCTTTGCCGTCAGCGTGCCGCCCCGGCCCTATGCCGCCACCATTGCGCCACTGCAGCCCGGCCCCTTCGTCGCGCAGAGCGGCCAGGCCCACGTGGGCCAGTGGGGCATGATCCCGCCGGACTCGCCCACGCGCATCCCCACCGGCCAAGGCGGCAAGCGCCTGAGCACCAACAACGCACGGCGCGAAAGCCTGGCGCGCAGCTGGACCTTTGGCCCGGCCTGGCAGGCGGGCCGGCGCTGCCTGATTCCGGCCAACAGTTTTGACGAGCCCTGCTGGGAAAGCGGGCGCAACGTGTGGTGGCGCTTTCACCGGGCCGACGGTGAGCCCTGGGCACTGGCTGGTCTGTGGTCTGAATGGACCGACCCGGCCACCGGCGAAGTGCTGCCCAACTTCACGATGCTCACGCAGAACTGCGACCACCACCCGCTGCTGGCCCGCATGCACAAGCCTGATGCAGCGCTGCCGCCAGACCAGCAAGACAAGCGTGCGGTGGTGCCCATTGCAGCGGCCGACTGGGACGCCTGGCTGCACGGCCGCGTCGAACAAGCCGAAGGCTTGATCCAACTGCCGGCGTTGGAAACTTTGCGCGGCGCGCCTGTCTCGCCGGTCCCGCAGGCCGCCCTGTTCTAGGTCAGTGCCTCGCGCAGCTTGCGGGCCAGTGGCTTGATCGGGCGCAGCAAGGCTGACTGACGAAGTTGGCGCCAGCAGGCCCGCGCGTCTTCCCTCAATGCCAGGGCCGTGGTGGCCGCTGCCGGCCGGCCCACCCAGCCTTCGACAATCGGCAAAGCCATGTTCCCCAACTCCTGCTTGTAGCCTTCGGTGCCCTTGCCCAGGTCCAGCACTTTGCAGCCGGCGTCTGCCGCAGCGCCTGCGCTGAGCAGCAAAATCTGCGTTCCCGGTGAATACGCCGACCAGACCGGGTCGTAAGCCGGAATCCACCAATGCCAGACGGTCTCCGAACGCATGCCCAAGTGCGCGGCAACCAAGGTGTCGCCGGCATAGAGCGCCGATAAAACGCCTGCAAAACCAGCGCCCTGAGATGGCGTTTGCCAGATGCGATCTAGCAGTGCGCGCGTCCATTCCTCAGCCATCACATTGGGCACGCGGGTGCGTTCGTACTGCGCTTGCTTGAGCGCAATCACGGCGTCGAACACACGGCGCTCCCTTGTGTTCGGCTCAAAACGCAGCGGGCCCAGGGCGCGCGTCAGCCGCCTGGCTTTGCGCGCATATTCGCCCAGGCTGCGCCCGCCCGCCGCCAGACGGACCTGGTGATAAGCAGCCATGCCCTGGGCGATGTCCATGCCCGGCGAAGTGACCTGCTGGAGCCGAGTCCCAGCAGGGGCCTGGCTTGCGGCCAGATGGTCAAAGCGCCAATACGCCAACCCCGCGCCGCGCAGCAAATCCTGCCAGTCCCAGCGTGCCTCAGGTGCCGCCACCACGCCGTGATGGTCTGAAAAATATATGCCCACCGGCAGGCCCCGGCCGCGCTGCTGCTGGTGCGGAAAAAAGCCGACGACTTCGCCCGCGTCTTGCATCACGGCCACGCGCACATCGGGCCGCACAGCCGCGACGGCTTGCGTGAACTCAGGGCAAAAAAAGGGGCTGCCCAAGGCCGGGTTGCTGCGCTGAAGTTCGCGCCAGCGTGCGCACAGCGCGGCGTCCATATCCGGCACTGCCAACAGCTCGACCTTCATGGGTGTGCCGGCGCCGGAGGGCGGCGCCAAAAAGGCCGCGAGGCGGGCTTGCTCAGGCAAAAGGCCAGTTGCAGGATGTTGACGAACTCCAGGCGCGGCAAGCTGTGAAGGTCGTCACCACGGCGGGCGCGGCCGCCGCGCGTGGTCAGCGCCGTATCGTAACCGGCCTGCTGCACCATGGCCACGTGTTCAGGCGTGAAAAAGCCATAGGGGTAGCTGAAGTGCTGCACCGGCGCGTTCAGGGCTGAGGACAGGTCTTCGCGTGAGCCCTTGATTTCTTGCCAGGCTTGCTCAGGCGTACCGCGTGTGAGGTCGCAGTGGCTGCGCGTGTGCGAGCCGACCTCCTGGCCCCCATTGATCCAGGCTTGCAGTTGCGCAAGATTCATCAGCGGGGCAAACGGGCCGTCCTCCTCGGCGTCCCACACATTGCTTTGCCCCACATGCCCGCTGACCATGAAGCACGTGGCCGTAAAACCATGGCGCTGCAACACCGGCAGCGCCAGCTCCAGATTGCTGAGGTAGCCGTCGTCCATGGTCAGGCCCACCACGCGGCCGGCTTTTTCACCCGCCAGGTAGGGCTTGAGATCGCCCATCGACATGCCCCGGTAACCCATGGCGCGGATCAGCGCCATCTGCCATGCAAACTGCGTTTGCGTGATGCGCAGCGGCCCGCGTGTCGTACGCGGCGCACCGTCGGCTGCAAACTGGTGGTAGGTCAGGATGGGGATTGGTTGCGCGATGGCCGGTCGCCGAACGGGGTGAGGAGCATCAAAAAAAACGCCGGGTGCCTTGGTGGGCGTAGAGGCAGGGACCGCGGCAAGCTTTTCTGTGGTGGTCATTTCTAAAAGGGCCATTCGTGTTCTTGAGGGCCATTCTCAAATCACCGCCAGACTCAGCCGCAATGTCGTGCCAATCTCCTACAGCCAGTCCGCCTCAAGCTGAAAAACCAGAACCCTCGGCGGGCAGCCGAACCAAAATCTCAAGGCCGCGGTTTTCACCTTCGCTGCTCGCCTGAATGCTGCCGCCGTGCAACTGCACCACTTCACGTGCAATCGCCAAGCCCAGCCCCAAGCCGCCTTGCGTGCGTTCCAGCGACTGCGCCCCCTGGGTGAAGGGCTGAAACAAGTTTTTAAGCAGTTCAGGTCCGATGCCAGCGCCGTTGTCGCTGACGCGCACCAGCGCCTCAGCGCCTTCGCGTTTGACCTGCAGACGGATCAAACCGGACTCCGGCGTGTAACGCATGGCGTTGTCCAGCAGGTTTTTGAGCACCTGGGTCAAGCGCACCTCGTCCCCCATGACCACGAGGCCTGGCTCTATCTCAACCTGCAGCTGCTGGTGGCGCGCCTGCAGGCGATCGCTGATGTCGGCGGCAATGCGCTCGGCCATGGTGTCCAGCCGCAACGGGAGAAGATGCACGCTCAGCTTGCCGTGCGTAATCCGGGCAATGTCCAGCAAATCGTCCACCAGCCGCGTCAGATGCCTGATCTGACGCTCCAGAAGCTCCGGCAAGCCGGCGGGCAAATGCTCGCGGTGGCGCAGTCGGCCCAGCAGCGCTGCCGCCGAGCCAATGGCCGCCAAAGGATTGCGCAACTCATGGCCCAACATCGCCAGGAATTCGTTCTTGCGCAGGTCGGCTTGCTTGAGTCGCGTGTTCGCCACTTCCAGATCGCTCAGCGCCTGTTCTCGCTCGCGCTCGCTGCGGCGGCGCATTTGCTGAGCCTCGCCGGCCGCCACCAGCGCCGCGCGCAAGGCCTCCACCTCCTGAATGCCGCTGCTCGGCACGGCGTGCACCGGCTGCGCATCGTCCCGTGCGCTGTCAGCCAAATGCGTCAGCGGAATGGCAATACGCGTCCACAAGCGGTGCGCCACAGCGGCCGCAATCAAGACCAGGACCGCGAGCACGCCCAAGGACAAGCCCAGGTTTCGCCAGGCCGGCGACAGCAGCACCGCTTTGGGCAGGGCCACGATGGCGACCCAACCCGCCACGCCCGAGCGGCTGTAGGCGAAGTAAGAGCGCTTGCCCTCCAGGCTGGTCGCTTCGCCATGTCCTTCTTGGGGCAGCAGGGCGATGTCTTTGTCAAACGGCGGGGGCGATTGGCGGCCTAAAAATTCAGGCGCAGCATGGCTGCGCGCGAGCACCAGCCCATTGCCGTCCACGATGGCGGCCAAGTGATCGGAGCTGGGCAGCTGGCTTCGCGCCACGCTGGAATAGAAGTCAGGCGAATACGCCATGCCCAGCACATACAGGCCCTCGCCATTGCGCATCACCGGCACGTTGGTGGCCACCACGGGCTGCTTGCTGAGTCGGCCATAAACCAGGTTGCTGAAGGCGGGCTTGCCCGTGACCAAAGGCTCTTCAAAAATGGCCAGGCTGGGCAGCGGCAGCGGCCGGCCCCGCCATTCCACGCTGCCCGGCGTCTTCAGGCTCTCACGCAGGTTGGGCAGCTTGGCCGTCAGGGGCACAGCCGAATTCAGGATGTTCTGCCCGGTGCTGTCCACCAGAATGATCCAGCTGCCCTGACGCACAGCCGACGTGCGCTTGGCCACCGCATGCAGCACAGCCCAGTCCTGGCGGTCCAGCTCGCTTGATTCGCCCAAGGTGTTGAGCACCGCAACGTCGAGCGTCAGCTCGCGGTCCATGGCGTTGCGTAGTTCGTGCGCACGTTCTTGCAACTGCGACAGGCCGCGGTCGCGCTGCTGTTGCCACTGCCACACCACCAACGCCAGCGCCACGCCCGTCAGTGGCAAAAAGATCGCCGCCAGCAGCACCAGCAAAGACGCGCGCAGGGACTTCAAGCGCGGCCTCATGCGCTGAGCCCGGCTAGGCTGTGGGAACCTGAACTTTGAAAAGACGGAAGAAGCTTTTTTTGGCACAAGAGCGATCTGCGCTGATTGTTTTGGACGAGCTCCCAAGCACTGTTATGCCCAACCGTTCGTCTCAAGGTCAGACAGCGCCTTGCAGCCCTGTAGTCCAGGAGAAAAACATGAGCTTGAACGGCATGGACAATGCCCACTACAAAAGCGAAGCACCACCATGGCAGCCCTGGCATCCCTCACACCTCGATTTCGCCGCATCCTGCAGGCGGTCCTCTACGAAACCGTGGCGATTGCCTTTGTCGGCCCTGTGCTGAGCTTGGCATTCGACAAGCCCCAGAGCTCTACCTTGGCGCTGGCCGTGGTCTTGTCCACCATCGCGCTGAGCTGGAACTACCTCTTCAATGGCCTGTTTGAAAAGTGGGAGTCGCGTCAGCCAGTCCGTGGTCGCTCTTTCGCAAGGCGGCTGGCTCATGGCCTTGGATTCGAAGGTGGTCTGACGGTCATCCTGATACCCGTGATGTCACTGTGGCTGGCGATCTCGCCCTTGGAAGCCTTCCTGGCGAACCTGGGTTTGCTGGCGTTTTTCTTTTTTTACGCCATGGCTTTTACTTGGGCGTTTGACCGACTCTTCGGTTTGCCGGCGTCGGCAGCGACGCACAGCAAGAGCTGATCTGAAAGGCCCCTTGATGCAACTTCCCGTCAACACCTTCAAGCAGGCGCTGGCCCAAGGGCAGCCGCAAATCGGCCTGTGGGTCGGCTTGGCCGATGCGAATGCTGCCGAGGCGCTGGCTGTCGTCGGCTACGACTGGTTGCTGCTGGACGGCGAGCACGCGCCCAATGATCCACGCAGCGTGCTGGCCCAATTGCGCGCCGTCGCGCCCTATGCCAGCCACGCCGTGGTCAGGCCCGTTGAGGGCAATGTCGCGCTGATCAAGCAATACCTGGACATTGGCGCGCAGACCTTGCTGGTTCCCATGATCGACACGCCCGAGCAGGCGGAGCTGGTGGCCAGTGCCATGCGTTGTCCGCCCGAAGGCATTCGCGGCATGGGCGCGGCCCTGGCCAGAGCCTCGCGCTGGAACCAGATCCCCGATTACGTGAACCAGGCCAACGACCAGATGTGCCTCTTGGTGCAAGCTGAAACGAAAGAGGCCATCGCTAATTTGCGCGCCATCACGGCTGTGGACGGCATCGACGGCGTCTTCTTTGGCCCGGCCGATCTGTCGGCCTCCATGGGCTACCGCGGACAGCCAGAACACACCGTCGTGCAGCAGGCCATCCTGGACGGCATCGCCACGGTGCGCAGTCTGGGCAAGGCGGCCGGCATCTTGGCCACCGACCCGGCGTCAGCCCGCCGCTACCTGGATGCAGGCTGCACCTTTGTGGCTGTGGGCTTGGATACCTCGCTGTTGGTGCGGGCTGCGAGCGACTTGCTGCGGCCGTTTAGGGGTGCAGCTGCTTAAAGCTCGGTGCAAGCCGGGCTGGTGACTTACTCGACTGTCACGCTCTTGGCCAAATTCCGCGGCTTGTCCACATCCGTCCCCCGCGCGCAAGCCGTGTGATACGCCAGCAGCTGCAGTGGCACCACGTGCAGCAGCGGGCTGAGCGCGCCGTAATGCTCGGGCATGCGGATGACGTGCAGGCCTTCGCCGCTTTCGATCTTTGTGTCGGCGTCGGCCAGCACGTAGAGCACGCCGCCTCTAGCGCGCACTTCTTGCAAATTGCTTTTGAGTTTTTCCAGCAGGCTGTCGTTGGGCGCCACCGTGACCACGGGCATGGCGCTGGTCACCAAGGCCAGCGGGCCGTGTTTGAGTTCGCCGGCCGGGTAAGCCTCGGCGTGGATGTAGCTGATTTCTTTGAGCTTGAGCGCGCCTTCCAGCGCAATCGGGTAGTGCAGGCCACGCCCTAAAAAGAGTGCGTTTTCCATCTTGGCAAAGTCTTCGGCCCAGCTGATGACTTGGGGTTCGAGCGCCAGCACGGCTTGCAGCGCGGCGGGCAGGTGGCGCATGGCTTTAAGGTGCGCGGCTTCGGCTTCGTCAGTGAGTCGGCCTTTGCTTTGGGCCAAGGCCAGCGTCAGCAAAAAGAGGCCGGCCAGTTGCGTGGTGAAGGCCTTGGTCGATGCCACGCCAATCTCCACACCCGCACGCGTGATGTAGGCCAGCTTGCATTCGCGCACCATGGCTGATGTGGCGACGTTGCAGATGGTCAGCGTTTCCGTCATGCCCAGGCTTTGCGCGTGGCGCAGTGCCGCCAGCGTGTCGGCCGTCTCGCCGCTTTGCGTGATGGTGACCACCAGCGTGCGCGGGTTGGGCACGCTGGTGCGGTAGCGGTATTCGCTGGCCACTTCCACCTGTGTCGGGATGCCGGCGATGTCTTCCAGCCAGTATTTGGCTGCGCAGCCGCTGTAGTAGCTGGTGCCGCAAGCCAGGATCAAGACCGAATCAATCGCCTTAAAGCTGCGGTAAGCCCCATCGCCAAAGAGCTCGGGCACGATGGCGTTGACGCCTTCAAGCGTGTTCGCAATCGCGGTCGGCTGCTCGAAGATTTCCTTTTGCATGTAGTGGCGATAGGGGCCAAGCTCAGCCGCGCCGCTGTGGGCTTGCACGGTCTTGACCGCGCGCGCCGCTGGCTTGTGCGCCTTGTCAAACACCCAGTATTTGCCCAGCTGAATGTCCACCAAGTCGCCTTCTTCCAGGTAGCAAATCTGGTCGGTCACGCCGGCCAAGGCCATAGCGTCGCTGGCCAAAAAGGTTTCGCCCACGTTCTCACCCGTGCCCACGCCCAAGATCAGCGGCGAGCCTGCGCGCGCGCCGACCACGCGCTGCGGTTCGTCCTTGCAAAAAGCGGCAATGGCGTAGGCGCCGTGCAGCTGGGCCACGGCGGCTTTCAGTGCTTCAAACAAATCGCCGTCGTACAGGCTTTCAACCAAGTGCACGATGACTTCGGTGTCCGTTTGGCTTTGGAACACATAGCCCTTGGCTTGCAGGGCGGCGCGCAACTCGTCATGGTTTTCAATGATGCCGTTGTGGACCAGCGCCACCTTGCCGGCGCGGCTAGCCGCATCAGCCCCGCTGCCATGGCTGAAGTGCGGGTGCGCGTTGTGCACGGCGGGCGCGCCATGCGTGGCCCAGCGCGTGTGGGCAATGCCGGTGCCGCCTTCGAGCTTTTCAGTGGCCACCTGAGTTTGCAGCTCAGCCACGCGCGAGGTACTGCGCGCACGCTTCAAGCCATCGGCATACACGGCCACGCCGCAGGAGTCGTAACCCCGGTACTCCAGCCGTTGCAGGCCTTGGACAAGGATGGGGACGATGTTGCGGCGTGAAACCGCGGCGACGATACCGCACATGGGCAGGCTCCTGAATAGCTAGGAAAGACTGAGGAAGGACTAAGAAAGACTTTGAATGGCCTGAATGCTACGGATTAAGCGTTTTTCAATTGCTTCAAAATCGTGTCATTGATGGAATATTTCACCATCACGGCGAGGCGGAGACTGTAAATTCCAAATAAACTTAATAAATGGAAGAATTCACGCTCGACGCAACCGACCTCCGGCTCTTGGACGAGCTTCAGCACGACGCTGCGCAAAGCAACCAGACCCTGGCCGAGCGCTGCCATGTCTCGCCGCCCACCTGCCTGCGCCGCGTCAAGCGGCTCAAAGACGCCGGGCTCATCGCGCACCAGGTCGCGCTGCTCAATAGTGACAAACTGGCCGCCACACTGGGCCACGGCCTGAGTGCGGTGGTTGAAGTCACGCTGGACCGCCAAGGCGACGAACACGCCCAAGCCTTTGAAGCTCGCGTGATTGAAGACGCAGGCGTGCAGCAGTGCTATCGCGTGTCACCCGGTCCGGACTTCGTGCTCATCGTGCACGTGGCAGACATGCCGGGCTACCTTGCGCTGGCGCAGCGGCTCTTTACCAACGACGCGAACGTGCGCAACGTCAAGGCGTTTTTCAGTTTGCACCGGGCCAAGTTCAAGCCGCAGGTGTTGCTGGGGCGGTGACTAAGCGCCGTTTGACCACATGCGCCTGGCCTGAGCCACGACCTCAAGTGCTCGGCTGAGTTCCACAGGGTCAGCCTCTGCACGCACCAGCGTGAGGTACTGGGCTACGTCGTCTTCGCATCGAAGGTGCTCCGCCATGACAAAGGTCGGGAGATCGGACGGCGCTAGTGGCTTTGGCTGGCTCATGGCGTTGCGCTCCCTTGCACTTCTTTTTTGAGTTTCTTGGCCACCGGCTTGCGCCCGGCCTTGCTAGCAGCCACCGGCAGCAAGCTCGTCAGTCGCTGGTAAAGCTCAAACAAATACGCCACGCGCTCGGCGTCGGTTTTGTAGTTTTTCTTGCCGCCGCTGGGCTCGTAGGCTTTGTCCACGGCGGCGTCCAGCTTGTGGTGCGCTTTGAGCAGCGCGGCCGGCATGGTGTTGGGGTCGTACAAATCAGCCAAGGACGAATCGGGAAACTTGGCCCGTGCGTCCAGCACGGCTTGCGCAGCCTGTGCAATGGCTTCGCGCACGGTTTCACGGAGCGGCTCGCCTTGGCCCGGCCATGGGAAGTTGTTGTAGACGATGGTGTTGGAGTAGCTGTAGCGACTTTCCAGCCGGCCACACGTACTGCGCATCCACGCGTTGTGCATCTGGCTGGTGAGCACGCCAAAGGTGTAGAGCGAGGCATCGGGCACAAAAAAGAGCTTGTCGCCACACACCACGCTGCCGCTCAAATAGCCAATCGGAATGTACTGCCGACGCTCTGACGACACCTTGGGAATGGCCAGGTAGCGCGCTGACTGCGGTTGGCGAATCTCGCCAAACAAGGCGGGCGTTTGCGCCAGCGCCACGGTGCCCGCCTTGCTGCTGGCGCGGCGCATGGCGCGCACGCCTTCCACCCGCTTCATCACATGCGGCAGCGCACGCAATTCAGCAGGCGATGCGTCGGCCAGCCACAGGCACCAGCGGCCGATGTTGTTGATGAATTCATCGCCCATCAGGTAGGGGCGAATCCACTTGGCAGCGCCTGGCTCGGCGGCGACCAGTGCGGCTTTTTCTGCATCGTTCAGCAGCAAATGGCCACCGTCCACCGGCGAGCTGCCGCGCGTCATTTGCGCATCGGTGAAAAGCGGCAAGCGCTGCTTTTCCAGGAAAACGGTGGGCGCGTCCACCAAATACGGGTTGATATTTTTAGCCGCCACGGCCAGCGGCGGGCCTTTGACGTCTTCGTATTCATAGATGACTTTGCCGGGCAGGTCTTGGAGGCCAAAACCGATGATGACGCAATGCACCGCCGCATTGCCCTTGGCTTCGTTAGACCATGAAAACGTGCGGTGCGCAAAGTGAATATGCACGCCCAGCTTGTGCATGGCGCCCCAGAGCACGGCCACGTGCTCGCCTTGCGTCACGCTGTTGGTGGAGACAAACGCACAGCGCAGCGGCGCAGGCTGATCTTGCTCGTTTGGCGCAACTTCAGCGTCAACGCCAGCCGCCCGCATGTAGTGCGCAGCCAGCAGGTACCAGCCACACACAAAGTCCAGCACGCCGCCACCATGAATGCCCTGCGTGACAGCGGCCAGGTCTTTCTTTTGCGCGGGGCTTTGGTAGCTGTAACCTAGAAAAGGCGGGTTGCCCAGGACAAAGCTGCAACGCGCTGCCGGCAGCACGTCTTGCCAGTCGGTTTGCAACGCATTGCCGTGGCGAATGTGCGGCGTGCTCACCAGGGGAATGCGCGCAAAGTAAAGGCCAAATTCCTCGCTCACGCGCAGGTTCATCTGGTGGTCCACCAGCCACAGCGCCACCTGCGCAATCTGCGCCGGAAACTCTTCAATCTCAATGCCGTAAAACTGGTCCACATTCACACCGATGAGTGAATGCACGTCCACGCTGCGCTGGCCGCGAGCGTCGCTCAGCTCGTGGCTGGCGCGCAGCACTTTGAGCTCCAGCTCTCGCAACTCGCGATAGCTGATGACCAGGAAATTTCCGCAGCCGCAGGCCGGGTCAAAAAATTTCAGGCTGCGCAGCTTTTTATGAAACTCAAACAAGCGGCTACGGTTCTTTTGGGCTCGTTCAAACTCCGCTTCCAGGTCGTCTAAAAACAGCGGCTTGATCAGCTTCAAGATGTTGGCTTCAGACGTGTAGTGCGCGCCCAGGTTGCGGCGGGCCTTGTCGTCCATGATGCTTTGGAACAAGCTGCCAAAAATCGCTGGGCTGATGGCAGACCAGTCGAGCGCGCAGGCGTCCAGCAAGGCTTCACGCATGGCGGTGTTGAAGTCCGCCAATGGCAGCATTTCAGCAAAGAGCTTGCCGTTCACATAGGGGAACAGCGCCAGTTGCTCGTCAAGCTGGGGGCTGCGTTTTGCCTCGTCGGTGTTGAGCGCCTGAAAGAGCTGTGCCAAGCGCGGCCCCAGGTCTGAGCCGTCAGACGTGGTGCGCTCGCGCACAAAGTCCCTGAAGGCTTGCGCCGGCTGAAAGATGCCGGTGTCGTCGGCAAAGAGGCAAAACAGCAAGCGCACCAGCAGGACCTCCAACGCATGGCCGCTGTAACCGCTGGCTTGCAAGGTGTCGTGCAAGCGGCCCATGCGGTGGGCGGCCTTGATGTTGACCGGGTCTTCAGACTTGATCTGCTGCACCTTGTAGCCGGCCAGCAGGCCAAAGAGCTTGATGTGCTTGTGCAGTTCTTGCAGCTTGAATTCGATGCATTCGACCGCGCTGCCGGCCTCAAGCCGATGCACCCGAAAGCGCGCGAAGTCGCACAGCACCAAGAGGCTGGGCAAATCCCGCTCGGGCAAGGTGTTCACGTAGCCCATGGCCTGCGTGAAAGCCAGGTCCAAATCGCGCCCGCGCGACTTATGCTCCACCAGCAAAACGCCCGGCCAGAACAAGTCCACAAAGCCCTGCGCGCCGCCGAGCTTTTTGACGTTCATCTCAAAAATGGCAACCCGCTTGTTAGTGATGCCAAAGATGTCAAAAAACGCGATCCAGAAAGACTTGGCCTCGCTGTCTTCACTCACGGCGTCATGCCATTCGCGGCTGAAAGCGAGTGCCTTCGCCTTCATTTCATTCCAGCTCAAACGCATCGCACACCCCAATAAGTACTCATTTATGAATACTAACGGGGCAATGAAGAGCTTATTAAATACGTCTTAAGTATTTAATTCGGCGAGGCCTTCGCCTTCTGGCATATTGCAGGGCCGAGCCGGCAGGGACAGCCCATCGGCTTTGGGCCACTCCAACTACAAGCAAAGAGACACATGACCCGCACCGCCCTGAAAATCGTTTTCCACGGCCAGAACGCCGCCAATTTCCGCCAGGGTTTTGAGTCCTTGATTCCTGCCGAGCATCAGTTGCTGGACTTGTCTGACGGCTTGGCCGCGCCGGGCGAACGGGCGCATTACGAAAGCGCGGACGTCATCGTCGGCATCAAGCTCGACGCTTCGATGCCCACGCCGCACAAGCTGCGGCTGTACCACGCGCCGGCTGCGGGCACGGACATGATTGACGTGAAGCTGCTGCCCGCCGGCAGCGTGCTGTGCAACTGCTTTGGCCACGAAAACGCGATTGCCGAGTACGTGATGGCGGCGCTCTTGCAGCGGCATGTGCCGCTGGCCAAAGCTGACGCCGACTTGCGCGGCGGTCAATGGACATATTGGGCGGGCAGGCCGACCGCGCTGCGCACCGAGCTGGGCGCGCAAACGCTGGGCTTGCTGGGCTTTGGCCATATTGCCAAGACGCTGGCGGCGCGTGCCAAGGCTTTCGGCATGCGCGTGCATGTGGCTAATCGCAGTCCGATCAGCAGCCCCTTGGTGGATGAATCTTTCACGCTTGATGCGCTGCCGGCCTTCATGGCGTCAGCCGACAACGTGGTGGTCACGCTGCCGCTGACCGCGCAAACCGAGAGCCTGGTGAACGCCGAGGCCATCGCCGCCATGCGGCCTGACGCGGTGCTGCTGAACGTGGGCCGCGGCCCGGTGGTCAACGAGCAGGCGCTTTATGAAGCGCTGGCCAGCCAAAAAATTGGCGGCGCGATCATTGACACTTGGTACCAATACCCCACGCCCGATGCACCCGAGCGCGCACCTTCGCGCTTTGACTTTGCGGCATTGGGCAATGTGCTGATGACGCCGCATATGTCAGGCTGGACGTCTGGCACCGTGCGCCGCCGACAAGAAACCATGGCCGACAACATAGCGCGGCTGTTGGCCGGGCAGCCTTTGGTGAATGTGCTGAAGGCGCCGCTTTAAGCTTTAACTGCTGCCGCGTTGCACGATCTCAAAACCGAGATCAACAAACCGGCTGGCTGGCGCTTCGCCGCGCATGAGCGACAGCAGCATTTGCGCCCCGGCCTCGCCGATGGCGGCACGTGGTGTGCGCACGGTGGTCAGCGGCGGCACCATCTGGTCGCTGCCCGTCAAGTCGTTGAAGCCGGCAATGGCCACGCGGCCCGGCACTGAGATGCCCAGGCGCAGCGCGGCCAGCAAAGCGCCTTGGGCCAGGTCGTCGTTGCAAAAAAAGATGGCGTCCACCGCTGGGCTCTGGCCCATGATCTGCTCGAACATCACGCCGCCCAGCGCGAGCGACGAGGACGCGGGGTTGAGCCATTCGAGCGTGGGCTCGTACAAGCCAGCAGCCTGCAAGGCGCTGCGCCAGCCATACAGGCGCTGCATCACACGTGGGTCCAGCTGCGCGCCAGCAAAGGCGATGCGCTTGCGGCCGCTGGCCAGCAGCTGATCGGTCAAGGCCGCACCGGCCTGGTTTTGCCGAAAGCCCACGCAGTAAGGCGTCGCGTCCAGGCCGTCAAGAACGTCAGCCTCTGCCGCCAACTCATCTTCCGGCGGCAAGTCCATCAGATGCACGCAAGGCACCTGGCTGCGCGCCATGAGTTGCCGGGTGGCGGTGTTGTGGTCCAGCCCGGTGACCAAAAGGCCGGCCGGCCGGTGCAGCAGTTGCTCGCGCAGCAGCTGCTCTTCTTGCTTCTCGTCGTAGTGCGTCACGCCGATCAGCGTTTGAAAACCCGCGCCGCGCAAGGTTTGCTGCGCTGCGTCGAGCAAATCGACAAACAGCGCGTTGGACAACTTGGGGATCAGGATGGCGACGTGGTTGCTGCGCTGCGAGGCCAGTGCACGCGCCGCTGGGTCGGGCACATAGCCCAGCCGCTCGGACGCGGCCAGCACGCGTGCCACCAGCGGCGCAGCCACGGCGCGCTCACCGCGCAGTGCGCGCGACACCGTGATGGGGCTCACGCCAGCGGCTTGCGCCACATCGTTGAGCGTGACGCGGCCGGTGGCGCGGCGGTTCTTGGGGTTCATGGCGGTCTGGGGCATGGGCAAAACAAGGGTAAATCCCGAGCAATCCGGTCAGCACGTCCGTTAGGCTAGCGCTGTCCCAAATCCGGGCGAATCGAAGAAAGCCAGTGCAGTGCCGAGGCACCTTTTTTTGACCAGTTCAGGATAGCGCTATCCCAAGCGCCTGCCAAGAAGTTTTTTTCACTCAGGAGCGCCCCGTTTTGTCCAAGCCCGAAGTTCTGGCCCTGCCCAAAGTCCACCCTCTTTACCTGGGCTCGCTGGCTGCCGATTACACCGTGCACGACTACGCATCGCTGGCCGGCACGTCTGAATTCGAGGCAATCGCCAAGCGCGTGGTCGGCTTGGCCGGCGGCGGTGAATCGCTGATCCCGGGCGCCTTGCTGGGGCAACTGACCGCGCTCAAAGTGGTGTCGATTTTTGGCGTGGGTTATGACGGCGTAGACACGGCCACCGCCATCAAGCAAGGCGTTCCCGTGACGCACACGCCCGGCGTGCTGACCGACGACGTGGCCGACCTGGCCATGACGCTGACGCTGGGCGTAGCCCGGCAACTGCCGCTGGCTGACGCTTTTGTGCGCGCGGGCCGCTGGCCGCAAGGCCCGCTGCCGCTGGGCCGCAAGGTCTCGGGTGCGCGCATGGGCATCGTGGGCCTGGGCCGCATCGGCTCGGCCATTGCCAAGCGCGCCGCTGCCTTTGACATGTCGATCGCCTACACCTCGCGCAGCCCCAAGGCTGACGCGCCCGGCACCTACTACCCCAGCGCCGCCGCATTGGCTGCCAATGTGGACTTTCTGGTGGTCATCACCCCGGGTGGCGCAGGGACCAAACACCTGATCAACGCCGAGGTGCTCAAAGCCCTCGGTTCCAAGGGCTATCTCATCAACGTCGCACGCGGCAGCGTGGTCGATGAAGCCGCTCTGATCCAGGCCTTGCAAGACGGCGTGATTGCCGGCGCCGGCCTGGACGTGTTTGCCGACGAGCCGAATGTGCCCGACGCGCTGTGGAAGATGCCCAACGTGGTGCTGACGCCGCACATGGCCAGCGCCACGCACCAGACGCGCCAGGCGATGGCTGACTTGGCCGTGGCCAACATGAAAGCCGGCACAGGCGGGCAGCCGCTGCTCACGCCCGTGCCTGAATGCGTGGCCGCCATGCCTTCTTTGGCCAAGTAACCAGAGATTAGAGATGGACGGCTTGCGCGTCATCGTCATGGGAGTTTCAGGCTGCGGTAAATCAACCGTGGCCGCTGGCGTGGCCCAAGCGCTGGGTCTGACCATGATTGACGGTGACGACCTGCACCTGAGCCAAAGCGTGGACAAGATGCGCGCCGGCATTGCGCTGGACGACGCCGACCGCTGGCCCTGGCTGGACCGCATTGGCCAACGACTCAAGCTGCCGACTGCGGAGGGCGCGACCGGTGGTTGCGTGATCGCCTGCTCGGCACTCAAGCGCGCTTACCGCGACCGCCTGCGCAGTGCGGCAGCGCCGATTCACTTTGTATTTCTCGATGGCGACGCAGCCCTGATTGCCGAGCGCATGGCCAGTCGCACCGGCCACTACATGCAGCCTGAGTTGCTGGCCAGCCAGATCCGCACGCTTGAGCGGCCCGGCGCTGACGAAACCGACGTGCTGCGCCTGGACATTTCCCAGGCCATTCCCGAGCTGGTGAGGCAGGCAGTCGCGGCGCTGAATGGGATTCAAGCCGCAGCTGCTCCGCAAGCCACCGCCCACTGACACCGACCGATTTACACCGACCGATTTTTTAGCAAGGACCCCATGTTCATTCGTTGTGCTTTTTTCCGCGGCCAAGTCAAACCAGGTTTTGAAGACGCCTTCAACCAGTACATCCGCAAGGAGCTGGTGCCCCTGTGGACGCGCTTTCCGGGTGCGCAAGAAGTGCGCGTGCTGCGCCAGATTGAAAGCGACGTGACCGATCCGCATCTGGACATGGTGCTGTCTGTGCGTTACCCCAGCCGCGAGTCCATTGAGATTGCACTGGCCTCAGAAGTGCGCATGAAAAGTAAGGAAGTGTCCAAGGCGCTGATCGACATGTTCGACGGCACCGTGTTCCACACCATCTTCAGCGCCGACGAGTACGGCCTGCCGACCGACTGAAGCCAGCGCTTCACCAGCCTTTGCAACTGCGAAGTTTTGTGTAACCAGAACCGCCGGCAAGAGCGGCTCCATTTTTTAAATCAACCCGGAGACAAGACCATGAAAATTTCGAAAATCCTCGCTGCTTGCCTGATCGCAGCCGCTGGTTCCACCGCTTTTGCGGCCAAATTCAACCTCAAGCTAGGCCATGCGGTCAACGCGACTGACGGCCAGCACGCAGCAGCCGTAAAAATGGCCGAGCTGGTCAAGGCGCGCACCAACGGCGACGTTGAAATCACCATCTTCCCGGCCAACCAGCTGGGCAACGACGCGGCCATGATCAATGGCGTGCGCGGCGGCACGATTGACATCGTCTCCAGCGGCGCGTCCAACTACAACGGCATCGTCGCTAACACGGCCGCCATGGAACTGCCCTTTGTGTTCCGCAACGCGCAGCATGCCTACAAGGTGCTGGACGGCGCTGTGGGCACAGGCGTTTTGAACGAACTTTCGCCCCACGGCATGAAGGGCCTGGCCTACTGGGAAAACGGCTGGCGCGCCTTCACCAACAACAAGCGTCCGGTCAACAAGCCTGAAGATCTCAAAGGCCTGAAGATCCGTTCCACGCCCAACCCGTACCACATCCAGGCCTTCAAGCTGCTGGGCATGAACCCGTCGCCGATGCCGATTGCCGAGCTGTACACCGCCCTGGAAACCGGCACCTTTGATGCGCAGGAACACCCAATCAATGTGACCTTCTCGTCCAAGTTCTATGAAGTGCAAAAGCACTTGACGGTCAGCAACCACGTGTACTCGCCCATCATCCTGGCCATGAACAAGACCAAGTTCGAGAGCCTGCCTGCCAACTACCAGACCATCGTCGTGGACGCCGCGCGCGAAGCTGCGAAGTTCCAGCGTGACCTGAACGCCGGCAATGCCGCCAAAGTTGTGGCCGAGCTGAAGAAGTCGGGCATGCAAGTGATCGAGAACGTGGACATGGCCCCGTTCCAGAAGATCGTCTCGGCTGAAATCGCCAAGACCTTCGCCGAGAAAAACGGTCCTGCACTGCTCAAAGCGATCGAAGACACCAAGTAAGGCGACTTCAGACCTGAAAGTGTCATCCAACCCCCGCCTGATGGCGGGGGTTTTTCTTGATGAATCGATTTCAAATGCACAAGATTAATGCGCTCTTTTTCAAGCTGGCAGAAGTGATGCTGGTGACCATGTTGACCTTGATGGTCATCATGGTGTTTGGCAATGTGGTGCTGCGTTACGGTTTCAACTCCGGCATCATGAGTTCAGAAGAAGTCTCGCGCTACTTCTTTATCTGGATCACTTTCTTGGGCGCCATCATTGCGATGCGCCAGAACGCGCACCTGGGCCTGGACACCATCGTTCGCCTGTTGCCCAGCGCGGGCAAGAAGTTCTGCTTCGCCCTTTCCAATATCTTGATGCTGGGTTGCTGCGTGCTGATGTTCTACGGCACCTACAAGCAGCACGGTATCAACGCCACCACACGCTCGCCGGTGGTTGAAATCCCCATGAGCTGGGTTTACGGCGTGGGTTACCTCACCAGCGTGGCCATGGGCCTGATGATCGCCGCCAAGCTCGTGAAGCTGGCCCGCGGCCAGTACCGGGACGAGGACCTGATTGAAGTGCAGGACTCGGAAGACGGTGCCGAACCCCATGTGAAAGCTGCGGCGCAATGACTATCTTCATCTTCACTATTTCCTTGCTGGGCGCCATGGCGCTGGGCATGCCGCTGGCGTTTTCGCTGCTCGTTTCGGGCGTCGCGCTGATGCTGCACCTGGACAACTTCGACACGCAGATCGTGTCGCAAAACCTGATCAACGGCGCTGACAACTTTCCACTGATGGCCGTGCCTTTCTTCATGCTGGCCGGCGAGTTGATGAACGCTGGCGGCATGAGCCGGCGCATCGTTAATTCGGCCATGGTTTGGGTCGGCCACTTCCGGGGTGGCCTGGGTTATGTGGCGGTGTTTGCCGCCATCATCATGGCCAGCTTGTCGGGTTCGGCCGTGGCTGACACCGCCGCGCTGGCCGCCGTGCTCATGCCCATGATGCGCAAGGCCGGTTACCGCATGGACCGTTCGGCCGGCTTGATTGCCGCAGGCGGCATCATCGCGCCGGTTATCCCGCCGTCGATTGGTTTTATCTTGTTCGGTGTGATCGGTGGCGTGTCCATCTCCAAGCTCTTCATGGCGGGCATCGTCCCCGGCATCATGATGGGTGTGGCCCTGGCCGTGACCTGGTACATCGTGGCGCGCAATGACAACGTGCAAGTGGCCCCGCGGGTGCCCATGAAGGAAAAGCTCAAAGTCACGGTCAATGCTTTCTGGTCCTATTTGCTGGCCATCACCATCATTGGCGGCATGAAGGCCGGCGTCTTCACGCCGACTGAAGCGGCTGTCGTGGCCGTGGTGTATTCGCTCATCGTGGGCCTCTTCATCTACCGAGAGATCGCCTTCAAGGACCTCTACGGGATCGTGCTGGCCGCCGCCAAGACATCGTCCATCGTCATGTTCCTGGTGGCCGCTGCGCTGGTGTCGGCCTGGCTCATCACGGTGGCCAACATTCCGGCGCAGATCGTGGTGTTGATGGAGCCCTTCATGGACAACAAGATGTTGCTCATGGCCATGCTGATGCTGCTGGTGATGATTGTGGGCACGGCCCTGGACTTTGCGCCCACCGTGCTGATCTTGACGCCGGTGCTGATGCCGCTGGTGCGCCAGGCCGGCATCGACCCGGTGTACTTCGGCGTGCTGTTCATCATCAACAACGCCATTGGCCTGTTGACACCGCCGGTGGGCACCGTGCTCAACGTGGTCTGCGGCGTGGGCCGCATCCCGATGCACGAAGTCATCAAAGGCGTCTGGCCCTTCTTGCTGTCGCAAGTGGCGGTGATGGCGCTGCTCATCATCTTTCCGCAAATCGTGCTCGGCCCTCTGCGCTTTTTGACCAGTTAAATCATGAACTCTACTGTCCTCAACTCCTTCGCGCTGCACGGCAAGCGCGCACTCATCACGGGTTCCTCCAGCGGCATCGGCTTGGCCCTGGCGCGTGCGCTGGGCCAGGCTGGCGCGGCCTTGGTGCTCAATGGCCGCAATGCAACCAAGCTGGCTGAAGCTGCGGCCGTTCTGGCGGCTGAAGGCTTGCAAGTCAGCGTCTCAGCTTTCGACGTGACCGACAGCGCTGCGGTGCAAGCGGCGGTCCATGCCATTGAGGCGGAGCAAGGGCCGATCGACATTCTGGTGAACAACGCCGGCATGCAGATTCGCAACCCGCTGCATGAATTTGAAGACGCCGACTGGCACACGCTCATGAAGACCAATCTGGACAGCGTGTACTACGTGGGCAAGGCCGTGGCGCAAAAAATGATCACCCGCAAGGCCGGCAAGATCATCAACATCTGCTCGGTGCAAAGCGAGCTGGGCCGTCCGGGCATCGCGCCTTACACGGCCAGCAAGGGCGCCGTGAAAATGCTGACCAAAGGCATGGCGATTGACTGGGGCCCGCATGGCATCAACGTCAACGGTCTGGGCCCGGGTTACTTCAAGACCGAACTGACCGAAAAGCTGGTGGCCGACCCGACATTTACCGCCTGGCTGGTGGGCCGCACGCCCAGCCGTCGCTGGGGCGATGTTGAAAATCTAGGCGGTGCAGCGGTGTTCCTGGCCAGCGAGGCGTCATGCTTCGTCAACGGCCATGTGCTCTATGTAGATGGCGGCGTGACCGCGACGCTCTGAAAATCTTGCTCTGACCCCCATTAAGGAAATTTGTTATGCAAGCGCTGATTTGCCATGCCGCCCAAGACCTGCGGCTTGAAGAAGTTGAACTGCCCACGCTCGGCCCTAAACAGTTGGTGGTGCGCGTCGCCTTTGGCGGCATTTGCGGCTCGGATTTGCATTACTACCAGCATGGTGGTTTTGGCACGGTGCGCATCAAGCAGCCGATGGCGCTGGGCCACGAAGTCTCGGGCGTGATTGAAGCGCTGGGCAGCGAGGTCACGGGCTTGCGCGCGGGGCAGCGCATCGCCATTTCGCCGTCGCGGCCTTGCGGCGCTTGCCGCTTTTGCCAGACCGGCATGCAAAACCATTGCCTGGGCATGCGCTTTTACGGCAGCGCCATGCCCTTCCCGCACATCCAGGGCGCCTTTGCCGAAAAGCTGGTGATCGAAGCCAGCCAGGCACATGCGGTCGCTGATCATTTGACGTTGTCGGAAGCCGCATTGGCCGAGCCGTTGTCGGTGGGCCTGCACGCGATCCAGCGCGCCGGCGGCGTGCTGGGCAAGCAGGTGCTGGTCACCGGTTGCGGTCCGATTGGCGCGCTGTTGATCGGCGGCTTGCGCCGTGCCGGCGCGGCGCGCATCGTGGCGGCTGACATTGCTGATTTGCCTTTGAACTGTGCACGCCAGATGGGCGCTGACGAAACCATCAATCTGCGCACCGACGCGGGCGCGCTGGACAAATACAAGGTGGACAAAGGCCAGTTCGACGCCGTCTTTGAAGCCTCGGGCAGCGAAGCAGGCCTGCGCGCCGGCATGGACGCGATTGCGCCCCGCGGCGTGCTCGTCACGGTGGGCCTGGGCGGCGACATCAGCCTGCCCATGAACCAGATCGTGGCCAAGGAAATCGACTTGCGCGGCACCTTCCGCTTTCACGCGGAGTTCGCGCATGCGGTGCAGTTCTTGAACAGCGGCCTGATCGACGGTAAGCCCGTGATCACGGCGGTCGTTCCATTCAAGCGCGCGGTGGAAGCGTTTGCGCTGGCAGCGGACAAATCGCAGTCGCTGAAGGTGCAGATTGCGTTTGCGGAGAGCGCCGAGGCCTGAGGCTTTCAGGCCTTCGGTTTCTTCACCGGCCGCGCCCAGTTCGCAATGCTCACCTGCTTGCCGCGTGCCACGCTCAGTGCACCAGCGGGTGTGTCCTTGGTGATGGTCGAGCCGCCGCCAATGGTGCCGCCCGCGCCCAGCGTGACGGGCGCCACCAGCACGCAGTTGCTGCCCACGTGCACATCGGCCTCGATTACCGTGCGGTGCTTGTTGGCGCCGTCGTAATTGGCGGTGATGCTGCCTGCGCCGTAGTTCACGCGCTCGCCCACGTCGGCGTCGCCCAGGTAGGCCAGGTGGTTGGCCTTGGCGCCTTTGGCCAGCGTTGAATTTTTGACCTCGACGAAGTTCCCGATGTGCACTTCGGCGCCCAGCTTGGCACCCGGTCGCAGCCGCGCAAATGGGCCAATCAGCGCGCCCGCGCCCACGCTCACGCCCAGTTTTTCACCGTCGATGTGCGTGAACGGGTGAATGACCGCACCGGCTTCAAGGCGCGCATTGGCAATGACGCAATGCGCGCCAATGCGCACGCCCTCACCGAGTTGCACCGTGCCTTCAAAGACGCAGCCCACGTCAATTTCCACATCGCCTGCGCATTGCAAGCTGCCGCGCACGTCGATGCGCGCCGGGTCGGCCAGGCGCGTGCCTTCAGCCATCAGCGCATGGGCCACGCGGCGTTGGTACGCGCGTTCCAGCTCGGCCAGTTGCAGCGGACTGTTGACGCCGGCCACTTCGTCGGCGTCCGTGATCTGGTGCGCTTTCACCGTCTGCCCATCGGCCACCGCAAACTTCACGATGTCGGTCAGGTAGTACTCCTGCTGGGCGTTCTGGTTGTCCAGCCGCGCCAGCCAAGTGCGCAAAAGTCGCGTGGGCACAGCCATGATCCCGCTGTAGATTTCATGGATCTCGCGCTGGGCGGGCGTGGCGTCCTTGTGCTCGACGATGGCCTTTACGCTGCCATCGCTTTGACTGCCGTCCCGCACGATGCGGCCATAGCCTGTCGGGTCAGGCATGGCCAGCGTGAGCAGCGCCAGGTGCTGGCCATCGCAAAGGGCCAGCAGCGCTTGCAGCGTGGCCGCTTGCGTCAGCGGCACGTCGCCTGACAACACCAGCGTCACGCCGTCGTCCGCCAGGCGCGGCACGGCTTGCTGCACCGCGTGGCCGGTACCCAGCTGAGGCGACTGCCGCACAAACTGCATGGGCAACCCGGCGCTCGGAGCGGCTTGCAAGGCGGCTTCCACCTCGTCGGCGCCGTGACCGGTAATCACCACCGCTTGCCGCGCAGATAACTGTGCCGCGCAGTCGGTCACATGGCGCAGCAGTGCGCGGCCGCCCAATCGGTGCAACACTTTGGGCAATGCACTCTTCATCCGTGTGCCTTTGCCGGCGGCCATGATGACGACGTCGATTGGAGTTCCCATGAAAATTTCCTGTGTACCTGAGTTGAAAAAGCTGAAGGCAATTATCACTTTAGCTTTGCTATTGCCCTTGCTGGCGCTCGGCTTGCAAGGCTGCAGCACGCTGCGCCTGGCTTATGGCAACGCCCCCACGGCGGCTTATTGGTACCTGGACAGCTATCTGGACTTCAATGACGCCCAGCGTCCGGCCGTGCGGGCGGCACTGCATGAGATTCACCAGTGGCATCAGCAGACGCAGTTGCCGGTCTATCTGCAGACCCTGAACCGCGTGCAGGCCCAGATGACCAGCGACATCACGCCCCAGCAGGCCTGCACGCTGTACGCCCAGGTGCAGGACACCCTGGTGGACTCCGGCGAAGGCATGGCTGACCTGCTGCAAAGCTCGGCCGTCGTGCTGACCACGCTTGACGCACGCCAGCTGCAACACCTGGAGCGCAAGCTGGTCAAAAACAATGCGGAATACCGCAAGGATTTCCTGGACGGTCCGCCCGCGCGCCAGCGGGAACGGCGGCTGGACCGCAGCGTGTCGCGCGCGGAAACCCTGTATGGCCATCTGGACAAGCGCCAGCAAGCCCTGCTGGCCGAAGGCCTGGCTCAATCGGGCTATCAAGCTGAACTGGCTTATGCCGAACGCCTGCGCCGCCAGCAAGACTTGCTGCAAACCTTGCGGGCCATGGGCAGTGGGCAGGCTCCCTCATTGAAAGGGGTGCTGGCGCGCTGGGCCCAGTCGCCGGATGCGCGTTACCGCGAGTATTCCGAGGCGCTGCGACTGGGCAACTGCGAAACCCTGGCAGCGTTGCACAACAGCACCAGCGCCAAGCAGCGCCAGCATGCCGCTGCCGCGCTGCAGTCCTACGTGCAGGACTTGCAGGGCTTTCGAAAATCCTGACGGGCGCGATGCCGTGAAGGGCCCACTGAGGCCCACTACCGCTTTAAAACCGCTTTACTGCTCGCGCGCCCAGACCACGCCCTCGTCATTGAGCAGGGCGTCCAGCGGCACGTCATGCGGCTCAGGCGTCAGCTCGGGCAACCAGCCGTGGCTGTAGCCCAGACCCACGGTGAAGGGGCGAGGTTGCAGCGTGGCCAGCGTGCGGTCATAAAAACCGCCGCCGTAACCCAGGCGCACCCCGCCAGGGCCGTAACCCACGCAAGGCACAAACAGCAGCGTCGGCACGATGGCTTCGGTGTCTTTGGGCTTGGGGATGCCGTAGGCGTCTTCTTCCATGGGGCAGCCGGGGTACCAGGCATGAAAGGTCAGCGTTTTGTGCAGCTTGTTGACCACCGGCAGGCCGATCTTGCGCGGCGAGCGATTGGCCAGGCTTTCGGTAACGATTTGTGCGCCGCCATCGGGCTCGGGCGCATCGCCAGAGGTGGCAAATTTGCCCAGCACCGCGTCTTCCTGCCAGCGATAAAGCGCGGGCAAAGGATCGAACTCTCCTTTGATGGGCCAGTACGCGCCTATGACTTCGTCAGTCCGCCCGAACAACCAGATGCGCATCACGCGCTGGAGCAAATCAGCGCGCTGCAAGCGGTCTGGCAGGTTCAGGCGTTGCTCAATGAGGGCTTTGCGCGTGCTTAATTTGTCCATAATCTCCCGATGCTATCGAAATTTCTTTACACGGCCTTGCTGATGGCCGTCGCTGCCGCGTCCGGCGCCTTGCCGGTTGCGGCGCAAAGCCAGACCACCGCCTTGAGCCGTGCCGACGAAACCATTCTGGAAATGGGTCAAGCCTTCCGGCGCGGCGACCGTGCCCGCCTGGCCAACTTGCTGCCACAAGCCAAAGGCCACACGTTGGAACCCTGGGCCGCCTACTGGGAACTGCAAGCCCGCCTGGACACCGCCAGCGCTGACGAAATCCGCAGTGTCTTGACACGTTACGCCGGCACTTACCAAGAAGACCGACTGCGCAACGACTGGCTGCTGCTGCTGGGCCAGCGCCGCGACTGGGTCAACTTTGCGCTGGAGCATCCGCAGTACCGCATGGGCGACGACCGCGATGTGCGCTGCTACGCCATCGCGCTTGAACTAACGCGGCCCGGCGCCGACGCGGCGCGCCTGGCCGACGAAGTCAAGCGCAACTGGTATGCGCAGCGCGATGCAGACGACGGTTGCCGTACGGCGGCGGAACGTTTGCTGGCCAGCAAACATTTCAGCGCCCTCGATGTGTGGCGCAAGGCGCGCCTGGCCACCGAGGCCGGCCGCACCCGCCCGGCGCGGGACGCCGTGGACATGGTGGCGCCCGATGCACTGGCCTTGCTGGGCACGCTGCAGGCCAGCCCCGCCAAGTTCCTGAATGACAAAAAGCTGGCCATCTCGCGCACCCGCAAGGAAATCATCACCCTGGCCTTGATTCGGCTGGCCACCACAGACACCGCCGCCGCAGCTGAATTGCTGGACAAAAAGTGGGACATCCAGCTCAGTGCCGAAGAACGCAACTGGATCTGGGGCGTGATCGGCAAGCAAAGCGCCCAGCGCCTGGGCAACGAGGCGCTTGACTACTTTGCCAAGGTGCGCAACGACCGGGATTTGACTGACGACATGCTGGGCTGGAAAACGCGTGCGGCTTTGCGGGCCGGCAGCCAGCCGCGCTGGGCGCAGGTGCTGACCAGCATCAACGCCATGAGTGACGAGGCCAGGCGCGACCCGACCTGGGTGTACTGGAAAGCCCGTGCGCTGCTGGCCACAGCGCCGGCCGTGGTGGCGCAAGATGCAGTGGCCCTGCTGCCGCCCGCGGGCACGACAACGGGTGCCAGTGCCCTGGTGCCCGTGCCGCCAGTCGTCTCGCCGCAGCGCGCTGAAGCGCTGGTGCTTTTGCAGTCCATCGCCTCGGTGCGCGGCTTTTACGAGCAATTGGCGCTTGAAGAACTCGGTCAGTCCATCACGGTGCCGCCGCGCCCCGCCGCTTTGACCGCGGAAGAAAAAGACAAGGCCCTGCGCAACGCCAGCCTGGTGCGCGCCGCGCACGCCATCAGCATCGGCCTGCGCGGCGACGGCGTGCGTGAATGGAACTACGCCACCAACCTGGCCACGCCCGGCGGCATGAGTGAGCGCGAATTGCTGGCCGCCGCGCAACTGGCTTGCGACCGTGCCATTTGGGACCGCTGCATCAACACCAGCGAACGCACCCGCATCGATGCCGACTTTTTACAGCGCTTTCCAACGCCCTTCAAAGAAGCGGTGACCAAGCGCAGCCGCGAGATCGGCCTGGACCCAGCCTATGTGTATGGCCTGATTCGCCAGGAGAGCCGCTTCATCATGGACGCCCGCTCCGGCGTGGGCGCCTCGGGCCTCATGCAGATCATGCCGGCCACCGCCCGCGAGACGGCCCGCTACATCGGCCTGGCGGGTTTCAAGGCCGACCAGATCAATGATCGCGACACCAACATCACCATCGGTACGGCTTACCTCAAGCGCGCGCTGGACGACTTTGGTGGCTCCATGGCCATGGCCGCTGCCGCTTACAACGCCGGCCCCGGCCGGCCACGCGCCTGGCGCAACGGCCCGGTGCTCGAAGCCGCCATCTGGGCCGAGAACGTGCCCTTTGCCGAAACGCGTGATTACGTGAAAAAAGTCTTGTCCAACACCACGAATTACGCCGCCATGCTCACCGGCCAGCCGCAGTCGCTCAAGGCTCGCCTGGGCACGGTCGGGCCACGTGCGGTCAACGCGCCACCGCCTGACACCAGCATGCCCTGACGAGTTAGGCCAAGCCCGGCCTAGCTTGGCAATGGCCCCGTTGCGCGCGACGGTCGCCATCTGAAGCAAAATCAGCGCTATGAAAAAAGTTCTCGTTCTGGGCGGTACGGGTTTTGTCGGGCGCCACCTGTGTGAAAAGCTGGTGCGTGACGGCTGGCGCATCACCGTGCCCACGCGCCGCCTGCGCAATGCAGCCTCGGTCATGATGCTGCCTTTCCTTGACCCGATTGAAGCCAACATTCACGACGAAGCCGCGCTCACGCGATTGGTGGCTGGTCATGACGCTGTGGTGAATCTAGTGGCCATCTTGCAGGGCAGCGAGCAGGCGTTTGAACACACGCATGTGGCCTTGCCCGACAAGCTGGCCCGCGCCTGCGCTGCCACTGGCGTGCGCCGCGTGCTGCATGTCAGCGCATTGGGCGCCGACGCGCGCAACCCGGCCGCGCTGCCATCACGCTATTTGCGCAGCAAGAGCCGGGGCGAGCAGGTGCTGCGCCATGCCGCGCATGCTGGACTCGACTTGACGGTCATCCGGCCCAGCGTGATCTTTGGCGCCGAAGACAAGTTTTTGAACGTCTTCGCGCAGCTGCAAGCCATCTTTCCGCTCGTGCCTCTGGCCGGCGCGCACGCGCTGTTTCAGCCGGTCTGGGTGGAAGACGTGGCCAGCGCCCTGGCGCATTGCCTGCGTGACGAGTTTGCCCACAGCAGCATCGGCCAGACTTACGAGGCTGTCGGCCCCGAGGTCTACACCTTGGCGCAGCTGGTGCGGCTGGCAGGCCAGTACGCCGGTGTGAACGGTGGCCGTGGCCGCCCGGTGATCGGCCTGCCCGACGCCGTGGCCCGCGTGCAAGCTGTTCTGATGGAACTCATGCCCGGCGAGCCCGTGCTCAGCCGTGACAACCTCGACTCCATGAAAGTGCCTAACGTAGCCACGGGCCTGCACCCCGGCCTGGAGGCCTTGGGCATCCAGGCCGCGGCCCTTCCCGCCGTCGTGCCCAGCTACCTGGGCGGTGCGGGCCTGCGCAGCAAGCTCATGGTCAAACGAAAAACAGCAGGTAGGTTCTAAATGCTCAAGCTCTACATCGGCAACAAAAACTACTCGTCCTGGTCGATGCGCCCCTGGGTGCTGATGCAGCAGGCTGGCATCGCTTTTGACGAAGTGATGCTGCGCTTTGACAGCTTTGAGCCCGGCTCTGGTTTTCGACAGGGCACCGCCGCTCTGGGCGCCACGGGCAAGGTGCCGGTGCTGCAAGACAGCGATGCCGGAGGGGCCGAGTTGCAGGTGCACGACACGCTGGCCATTGCCGAGTACCTGGCTGAAAAATTCCCCGCGCTGCAACTCTGGCCGGCTGACCTGCGCGCCCGCGCTCAAGCCCGCAGCGCCTGCGCTGAAATGCACAGCGGCTTTGCCGCGCTGCGCAGTGCCTGCCCCATGAACATTGAAGCCCGCTTGCCCGAAGTGGGCCAGCTCGTCTGGCGTGACAAGCCGGCTGTGCGTGCTGACGTGGCGCGCCTTTGCAAGCTGTGGGGCGAGTTGCTGGCTGCACATGGCGGGCCGATGTTGTTCGGCCAGTTCTCGATCGCCGATGCTTACTTTGCGCCGGTGGTCATGCGCCTGGCCACTTACGCGCTGCCCGTGCCGGCCGAGATCGCGGCTTACATGGCGCGGGTGCAGGCGCTGCCCGGCGTCAAGGCCTGGGTTGACGACGCAATGGCCGAAAAAGACTTCCGCGACTTTGAAGAGCCTTACCGACTGGCTCGCTGAACAAGCCACAAAAAATGCAGACCTACATGGTGGGCGGCGCGGTGCGCGATGCCTTGCTCGGCTTGCCGGTGCAAGACCGCGACTGGGTCGTGGTCGGCGCCACGCCCGAGGCGCTGGCTGCCAAAGGCTTCTTGCCGGTGGGCAAGGACTTTCCGGTGTTTTTGCACCCACACACGCGTGAGGAATACGCGCTGGCCCGCACCGAGCGCAAGACGGCGCAGGGCTACCGCGGCTTTGCCGTGCATGCCGCGCCTAGCGTGACGCTGGAAGACGACCTGGCCCGGCGCGACTTGACCATCAACGCGATTGCGCAGGCCGAAGACGGCACATTGATTGACCCCTACGGCGGGCAGAAGGATTTGCAAGCACGCGTGTTGCGCCACGTGACCGACGCCTTTGCCGAAGACCCGGTGCGCATCTTGCGCGTCGCACGTTTTGCTGCGCGCTTTACGGACTTTGAGGTGGCGCCCGAAACCATGGCCCTGATGTGCGAGATGGTGGAGGCCGGCGAGGTCGATGCCTTGGTGCCTGAGCGCGTGTGGCAAGAGCTGGCGCGTGGGCTCATGTCGCCGCAACCTTCGCGCATGTTTGATGTGTTGCGCGCTTGCGGTTCGTTGCCAATTTTGTTGCCAGAAGTGGACCGCCTGTGGGGCGTGCCGCAGCGCGCTGAATACCACCCCGAAGTGGACACCGGCGTGCACCTGATGATGGTGCTGGACATGGCGGCCCGGCTGCAAGCGCCTTTGCCCGTGCGCTTTGCCTGCCTGGGCCACGACCTGGGCAAGGGCACCACGCCGCCTGACATGCTGCCGCGCCATATTGGCCATGAAGAGCGCAGCGTGCGCCTGGTGCAGGCGCTGTGCCAGCGGCTGCGGGTGCCGCTGGAGTGCAAGGAGCTGGCTGAAGTGGTGGCGCGTGAGCACGGCAATATTCACCGCAGCGAAGACTTTGACGCAGCGGCGCTGGTGCGGCTTTTGGAGCGCTGCGACGCGTTTCGCAAGCCGGCGCGGCTGGACGAAATTTTGCTGGCCTGCGAATGCGATGCACGCGGCCGGCTTGGCCTGAGCGAGCAAGCGTATCCGCAGCGGCCGCGACTCCTGGCGGCCTTAGCTGCGTCGCAAACTGTGGTGACGGCGGACGTGGCGCAAACTGCCACGGAAAAGGGCTTGTCGGGGCCGGCTATTGGGGCGGCGGTGCATGCGGCGAGGGTGGCGGCTGTTGCTATGCTTGCTTGATGCCGCATTTACTGATTGTTGAAGATGACGACCTGCTGCGCGACGCGCTGGCGGCGCAGTTGCAGCAGGCCGGGCACAGCACCGCCACAGCCGCTGATGGCCTGGCGGCCCGAGGCTTGCTGGAGAGCATGCGTTTTGATGGCGTGATCCTGGATCTGGGCTTGCCCCTGCTGGACGGCATGGAGGTGCTGCGCTGGATTCGCCAGCGGCTCTTGGCCTTGCCCGTGCTGGTGCTGACGGCACGCGATGGCATTGACGACCGCGTGCAGGGCTTGAACGCTGGCGCCGACGACTACCTGACCAAACCTTTCATCATGGCCGAGCTGCAAGCGCGGCTGGACGCGATGCTGCGCCGCGCACGGCTGCCGGCCTTTGGCGGCACGCTGGAAATCACGGCCGGGCCGCGGCAGTTGCGGGTGGACGCGGTGCTGCCGCGCGCCTGGCTGGGTGATGAACTGCTGGAGCTGACGCAGCGCGAGTGGTCGCTCCTGTCGCTGCTGGTAGGCCACGCCGGGCAGGTGGTCAGCCGTGAAGACGTGCTGGGCGCCTGGCAGTCGGAGCCGGGTGAAGGCCAAGGCCAGGGCTCTAACGCGCTGGAGGTGTATGTGCACCGCCTGCGCCGCAAGCTGGCCGACTCGGGCTTGTCCATCCGCAACGTGCGCGGCCTGGGCTATTTGCTGGAGCCGGCAGAGTCATGACGCCGGTGGCTGCGCAGGCTGGCAAGCCCGGCCTGTCGCTCAAGCGGCAGTTGCTGCTGTGGCTCTTGCTGCCGCAACTGGTGCTGTGGCTGGCTGGCAGTTTGCTGGCCTATCGCATTGCGCTGAGCTATGCCGAGACCGGCATTGACCAGTCACTCACGCAGTCGGTGCGCTCTCTGGCGCGGCAGGTCAAGCCAATCGGCTCGGGGCTGCTGGTGGACTTTCCGCGTGCTGCGCAAGACATCATTGAGCAGGACCCGCTGGACCGCGTGGGCTACATGGTGTCCTCGCCGCCGGGCAGCTTTGTGCTGGGCAACGGGCAGTTGCCGCCACCCCCGGCCGGCCTGCAAATAGAGCCCGGTGAGCCTTTGATTTATGACGCCATGATCGGCACCCGCGCCGTGCGCGTGGCCTTGCTGGAAGTGGACTATGGCGATGCCGATGCACCGCAACGCTTGCGCGTGCAAGTGGCCAAAAGCCTGGCGGTGCAGCAGCGCATCGCACGCGAACTGGTGGCTGACATGCTGCTGCCGCTCCTGGTGCTGGGCCTTGTGGTGGGCGTGCTGGTGTACGCCGGCATCAGCCGCGGCCTGCGCCCGCTCAAGCGGCTAGAAGCACAGCTGGGCGACCGCAGTGACCGGCAGGTGGCCGCCTTGTCACCCATTGAGCTCACGCAAGCGCCGCAAGAAGTGCTGGCCCTGGCCGCCGCTGTGAACCAGTTGCTCGAAGCCGTGCGCCGAAGCCTGAGCCAGGAAAAGCGCTTCATCAACGACGCCGCGCACCAGCTGCGCACGCCGCTGGCGGGGCTGATCAGCCAGACGGAACTGGCCTTGCAGGAGCCCGACATGGCTGCGCTCAAACTGCGCCTGGCCAAGGTGCATGCCGGCGCGCTGCGCAGTGCGCACCTGGTGCATCAAATGCTGTCGCTGGCCCGTACCGAGGCCGAGATTCAGCGCCAGCCGCTGGACATCGCCGCGCTGGCCCGTGAAGTGGCGCGCGAGTGGACGCCGCGTGCCCTGGCCGCCGGTGTGGACCTGGGCTATGAAGGCGCCGACAGCCTGCCGCTGCAAGGCGAAAAGCTGCTGCTGCGCGAGTCGCTCAGCAACCTGATTGACAACGCACTGCACTACGCCGGGCGCGGCAGCGCGGTCACCTTGCGCGTGAAAAGCCTGCCAGGCGAAGTCTGCGTGGAAGTTGAAGACAACGGCCCGGGCTTGACTGAAGCCGAGCGCGCCAGAGTCTTTGAGCGCTTTTGGCGCGCCAGCGAACGCCAGGGCGGTTGCGGCCTGGGTTTGGCCATCGTGGCTGAGATTGCCCGCCAGCATGGCGGCCGGGCAGAGGTGGAAGGCGTTGTGCCGCAAGGCTTGCTGGTGCGCCTGGTGCTGCCAGACAGCCGGGCGCTGACTTGACCATGCACGACGCCACCGCTCCACTCCTTGCAAGCCCCCATGATGATCGCGCTCTGCGCCTGGCTCGCTGGGCAGTGCGTGCGCAATTTATGGCGCTGGGTCTGGTGGCGGGCATGTGGGGCGCGCATGTGCCTTCCGTCAAACGCACTTACGCGCTGACCGAAGGCTCGCTGTCAACCGTCTTGCTGGCCATTGCCGCGGGGGCTGTCCTGTCGTTGTTGGTGGCAGGCCGGGTGGTCGGCAGCTGGGGTACGCGCCGCACATCTCAAATGACGGTGTGTCTGCTGGGCGGCTCACTGGCTCTGGCGCTGCACTGGCAAGGTGGGCCAATGCTGTGGGGCGCCATGGTGGTGTTTGGCGCGTCCATGAGCCTGCTGGATGTCGCCATCAACACCGAAGGTGCCACTCTGGAACTGCTCGGCAAGCGGCCCATCATGGGCAATCTGCATGGCAGCTTCAGTGTGGGCGGCATGCTGGGTGCGCTGCTGGCCGGCGGGCTGATCCACGCGGGTGTGACAGACACCATGCAGCTGGCCGCCACGGGCACGGTGGTGGCCTTGACCGCCGCGCTGTGCGCACAGCCCATGCTCAACCTGGGCACGGCCGAACACGATGCGCAAACGCCGCAAAACTCCCAACCGTCCGCACCGGCAGCTGCCACGACGGCAACTGCATCAGCCGCATCGGCCCACGCCCAGCGCGCGCTGCGCCGGCCGCTGTGGCTGCTGGGTTTCTTGTGCTTTGCCGGGCTGGCCATTGAAGGCGCGATGTACGACTGGGGCGTGCTCTACCTGCATCAGCAAGTGAAACTGCCGCAAGCCCAGGCGGCCTGGGGTTATGCGGCTTTTGCCGGCGCCATGGCTATGGCCCGACTGAGCGGGGACGCGGTGCGCCAGCGCTGGGACGAAGCGCGCCTGCTGCGCGCCGGCGGCTACCTGAGCGCGCTGGCCCTGGCCTGCGTGCTGTGGGTCGCGCAGCCCTGGGTGGCCTTTTTAGGATTTGCCTTGATGGGCGCCGGCCTGGCCATGGTGGTGCCCATGCTCTACAACGCCGCAGCACGCTTGCCTGGGCTGGACCGCGCCAGCGCCATTGCCACGGTGTCAGTCATCGGCTATTCGGGATTTTTGCTGGGCCCACCAGTGATTGGCCGGCTGGCCGAGCAATCCAGTTTGAGCTGGGCTTTGGCCCTTTTGGTGCCCATGGCCGCGCTGCTCGGCTGGGGTGCGCGCTACCTGCCTCAGTCGCCCAAGGTCAGCGCTGTGCCGCGCGCCGCTTAATTCCGCAGACCTAAATCCGCAAACCAGTCCCGGCGTCAAACCAGTTGGCATGCGCAGCGGCGGTTTGCAGGCCGATGCGGTCGCCTGGCTGCACGCGGGTTTGCGGCGAGGTGCGCACCGTGACATCGCCCGCAGCGGTCTTCACCACCACGTAGGTGTCGGCGCCGGTGGGCTCGACGATGCTGACTTCACCGCGCCAGGCAGCGTCGTCGGCCAGCGTGATGTGTTCGGGGCGGAAACCCAGGAGGGCAGCGCCACTGGCCGGGCAGTTCAGTGGCAGCTGCGCGCCTTCAATCTCAAAGTGCGAGGTCTGTGCGGCCTGGCCTTTGATGAGGTTCATGGTCGGCGAGCCGATGAAGGACGCCACATAGGTGTTGGCCGGGCGGCTGTAGATGTCGTCAGGCGTGCCGAGCTGCTGCAAGATGCCGTCTTTCATGACGGCGATGCGGCTGCCCAGCGTCATGGCTTCAATCTGGTCGTGCGTCACGTACACGCTGGTGATGCCGCTGACCTGATGCAGACGTTTGATTTCAGCGCGCATTTCCACGCGCAGCTTGGCGTCCAGGTTGGACAGCGGCTCGTCAAACAAAAACAGCTGCGGCTGGCGGGCCAGCGCCCGGCCCATGGCCACGCGCTGGCGCTGACCACCTGAAAGCTGCGAAGGCCGGCGGTCCAGCAGGTGCTGGATTTGCAGCATGGCTGCGACTTCTTGCACGCGTGCTTCGCGCTGGGCCTTGGGCACCTTGCGCATCTCTAGCGCAAAGCCGATGTTCTCAGCCACGCTCATGGACGGGTAGAGCGCGTAGCTCTGGAAAACCATGGCGATGTCGCGCGCGGCCGGCTGCACGCCCACCACGTTGCGTCCGCTGATGCGAATCTCGCCTTCGCTCGGCTCGTCCAGACCGGCAATGATGTTGAGCAGCGTGGACTTGCCACAACCCGAAGGGCCGACCAGGATCAAGAACTCGCCGGGTGCCACGTCGATGTCGATGCGCTTGAGCACCTCGACCATCTTGTCGCCTTTGCCGAAGGTTTTGCGAATGCCGGAAATGTGAAGGGATGCGGCCATGTTGAATCGTTCTGCAGAAGAAAGGAAGGGCGGGCTTTTCAGCCCTTGACCGCGCCAGCCGTCAGGCCGCGCACAAAGAAGCGACCGGCCAGGACGTAAATCAGCATGGTCGGCAAGCCAGCAATCACGGCCGCAGCCATGTCCACGTTGTAGGCCTTGACGCTGCTGGAGGTGTTGGCCATGTTGTTCAGGCCGACCGTGATGGGCTTGGAGTCCGCACCGCTGAAGGCCACGCCAAACAAGAAGTCGTTCCAGATGTTGGTGAACTGCCAGATCAGCGTGACCATGACGATGGGCAGCGACAGCGGCATGACCACACGCCAGAAAATCATCCAGAAACCTGCGCCGTCCATGCGCGCGGCGTTGACCAGTTCTTTGGGAATGGCGGCGTAGTAATTGCGGAAAAAGAGCGTCGTGCCGGCCAGACCCGCCAGGCAGTGCACCAGCACCAGGCCGCTGATGGAGCTGGACAAACCCAGCCAGCCCAGCACCTGGCTCATGGGCAAGAGCACGACCTGAAAGGGCATGAACACACCAAACAGCATGAGACCGAACAAGAATTCGCTGCCGCGAAACTTCCAGAGGCTGAGCACATAGCCATTGACCGCGCCCCAGGCTGTTGAAATCAACACCGCCGGCACCGCCATCAGCACTGAGTTCCAGAAGAAAGGTTGCAGGCCGCGGCAGTCCGTGCCGGTGCAGGCTTCTGACCACGCCAGGCGCCAGGCGTCCAGGTTCAGGCTGTGCGGCAGGCTGAGCAGATTGCCTTCGCGAATCTGCTCGGCGTCTTTAAAGGAAGTGGCCAGCATGACGTACAGCGGGCCAATGAAGATGAGCGCAGCGATGGCCAGCGCGAGATACAGAGCGCCGCGCATCAAAAAGCCAGGCAGACGCGAGGGCGTGCTCTCGGCTTGAAGCGCAGTGCCAAGCACGGGGGAGCTTACTTCAGCGGTCATGCGGTTTGCTCCGGAGTTCGCTATACAAATACGGCACAACGATGGCGGCGACTGTCGCCAGCATCATGGTGGCGCTGGCGGCGCCCAGGCCGATCTGGCCGCGGTTAAAGCTCATGGTGAACATGAAGGTGGCAGGTACGTCGGTGGCATAACCCGGGCCACCGGCCGTCAACGCCATGACCAGGTCAAAACTCTTGATGGCCAGGTGCGAAAGCACCATGACCGTGGAAAAGAACACCGGGCCCAGGGCCGGCAAGATGATGCGCCAGTAAATGCGCGGCAGGCTCGCGCCGTCAATGCGGGCGGCCTTGATGATGCTGTCGTCAATACCGCGCAGCCCGGCCAGAAACAAGGCCATGGCAAAACCCGCCGACTGCCAGATGCCAGCAATCACGACGCAGTAAATCGCGGTGTCAGTCTGCACCAGCCAGTCAAAGCTAAAGCTGGTCCAGCCCCAGTCGTGCATCAGTTTTTCGATGCCGAGGCTTGGGTTGAGAATCCATTTCCAGGCCGTGCCTGTGACCACGAAGGACAGGGCCATCGGGTACAAATAAATCGTGCGCAAAGCGCCTTCAGCGCGCACGCGCTGGTCAAGCAAGATAGCGAGGATGATGCCGACCACCGTGGCACCGCCGACGTACAACACGCCGAAGATGCCCAGGTTGGTCAGCGCCACCCACCACCGGTCCATTTCCCACAGCGCCGCGTATTGCTCGAATCCGACGAACTCGTAACGCGGCAGCATGCGTGAAGCCGTCAATGACAACACCCCATTCCAGACCATGAAGCCGTAAATGAAGGCCAGGCCCAGCACAAAGGCTGGGGCTACCACCAGTTTGGGCAGCATGGATTCGTAGGAGCGTGTCATTGACGTTACCGATTTACCGTTTCAAAAACCGATTACTTGGTGGCCGCAGCGCTGGCGATTTTCTTCATCGCGTCAGCCACTGTGATCTTGTCGTCGTTCCAGAACTGGCTCACAGCGTCCTTGATCGCGCCTTCAGCGGCTGGCTTGATGGCCATGCCGTGGGCCACGGAGGGCACCAGGCCGCCGGTCTTGGCGGTGTCCACGAAGTCTTTGGTCGAAAGCTTGGCGCAGTCGTCAAACTTGGTCATGGGCATGTTCAAACGAACCGGGATGGAACCCTTGTTCAGGTTGAAGACTTCCTGGAACTCAGGGCTCATGATGGCGGCAGCCAAATCACCCTGGGCTTTTTGAGCGCCAGCGTCTTTGAGCTTGAACACGGCAAACGAGTCAACGTTGAAGGTGTAGGCGTTGGCCGTGCCTGGCGCTGCGGCGCACAGGAAGTCTTTGCCCGGTGCCTTGCCTGCGGCCAGGAACTCGCCCTTGGCCCAGTCACCCATGAACTGGAAGCCAGCCTTGCCCTGCATGATCATGGCGGTGGCCAGATTCCAGTCGCGGCCAGGGGCTGCGGGGTCGGTGTAGGACTTGATCTTGCGGAAGGTTTCCAGCGACTTCTTCATGGTGTCGCTGCCGATGGCTTTGGCATCCAGTTTGACCAGTGCGTCGTTGTAGAACTTGGCACCGCCCACGCCCAGCACCACCGATTCAAAGGTGGTGAAGTCTTGCCAGTTCTGGCCACCGTGCGCCACGGGGATCAGGC
>CAZNQE010000005.1:0-61243 GCA_964575005.1 uncultured Polaromonas sp.
TGGCCAGCGCGCGTTCGATGTCCAGGTATTTGGCGGTGCGGTTCTCGTCGCTCCAAACGTGGCGCATGGCCGCGTCGCTGAACATGTCGCCGAAGATTTTGGAGTCAATGATGGTGGATGCCATGGTTTTTTTAGTTGAGTGAAGAAGATGGAAAAAGACAAGTAGAAATCTGAGCCGCGCCTTAACCCGCGCCTAAGCCCGTGCCAGCAAGCGCTCGGCCTTGAGCAGCACCGGGCGGTCAATCATCTGGCCGTCCAGCTGGGCAGCCGCACCGCCTGCAGCCGCCAGGGCAGCCTGCACACGGCGCGCCCAAGCAAGTTCTGCCTCGGCAGGCCGCAGCGCAGCCAGCACCGCGGCGACCTGCTGCGGATGAATGCACATCTTCGCGGCCAGCCCCAGGCTCTTGGCGTGGCGCATGTCGGCCTCAACTTGCGCGGCATCCAAGGCCGGCGTGACCCCAGCGACGACGGAAGGCAGACCCGCAGCGCAAGCAGCCAGCGCCAGCTGCATCGCTGCAAAGTCCAGCGCCTGCCCGGGCTCGATGTCCAGCTCGGCCATGTAGTCCAGCGTGCCAAAGGCCAGGCGCTCCACGCCGGGCGCGGCGGCGATGGCAGCAGCGCCCAAGACGCCGCGCGCCGATTCAATCAGCGGCAACACGCGGGCCTGAGGATTCGCAGCTTGCAGCACGCTCAGCGCTGCAGCCACCTGAGCAGGTGACTCGCACTTGGGCAGCATCACGCAAGGCACTTGATGGCTTGCAGCCATGGCGAGGTCGTCGGCGTACCAAGCGGTGCTGGCGTCGTTGATGCGCAGCAACACGGTGCCTAGCGCGGGCAGCCCAGCCAGCACAGCCGCCACAGCCTGGCGAGCGTTTGTTTTTTCAGCCGGGGGCACCGCGTCTTCCAGGTCAATGATGACGCGGTCTGCACCGCTGGCCAGTGCCTTGGCAATGCGCTCGGGCCGGTGGCCTGGCACGAACAAATAAGTTTGCGCAACGTGTGTGACGGTCACACCGCGCCTTCGGCGTGCAAGGCTGCAATGGCCTCAGCACTCAAGCCCTGGCTTTGCAAAATCGCGTCGGTGTGCTGACCCAACGCCGGCACAGGGTCCATGCGCGGCGCGCCGTGCTGCCAGGAGCCCGGCGGCAAGAGCGCAGGCACGGGGCCAGCCGAGGTCTGCACTTCACGCCAGCGATTGCGCGCCTTCAATTGCGGATGCGCCCACACCTGGTCCAGCGTGTTGACTTGCGCATTGGCAATGCCGGCTTCTTCCAGCCGCTGGGCCACGGCCTCGGCCGTGAGGCTGGAAAAGGCGTCAAGAATGATCTGCGACAGCTCGCCCCGCGCCTGGCTGCGCTTGGCGTTGCTGGCAAAGCGCGGCTCGGTGGCTAGCGCGGGTTGCAGCAAAACCTTCTCGCAAAAAATCTTCCACTCGCGCTCGTTTTGCAGGCCGAGCATGACGGTCTTGCCGTCGCCCGCCGCAAAGGGGCCGTAGGGGTAAATGGTGGCGTGGCTGGCGCCCGTGCGCGGCGGTGGGCTGGCGCCTTCAAAGGCGTAGTACAGCGGGTAGCTCATCCACTCGGTGAGGGATTCGAGCATGGACACGTCAATGCGCTGGCCCTGCCCGGTTTTTTCGCGGTGCAGCAAGGCCGCCAGGATGTTGCTGTAGGCGTACATGCCGGCCGCGATGTCGGCGATCGAGGGGCCCGCCTTGGACGGCGTCTCGGGCGTGCCTGTGACGGAGACAAAGCCGGCTTCGCTTTGGATCAAGAGGTCGTAGGCTTTTTTGTCGCGGTAGGGGCCGTCGCTGCCGTAACCCGAGATGTCGCAAACGATGATGCCGGGTTTGAGTGCGGACAAGGCTTCATAAGACAAGCCGAGCCGGTCGGCCGCGCCGGGGGCCAGGTTTTGCACCACCACGTCGGCTTCTTCCAAAATCAATTTCATGAGTACGTCGCGCGCGGCGTCTTGCTTGACGTCCAGCGTCAGGCTTTCCTTGGAGCGATTGGTCCACACAAAGTGCGAGGCCAGGCCGTTGACGCGCTCGTCATAGCCGCGTGCAAAGTCACCCACGCCGGGGCGCTCGACCTTGATGACACGCGCACCCATGTCGGCCAGTTGCCGGGTGCAAAAGGGTGCGGCAATCGCGTGTTCGAGGGTGACGACAGTGATGCCTTTTAGGGGTTGCATGGTGCGTTAGGTGAGGTTTTTAAAAGCAGGGGCAGGGATCAGCGGACTTTTTCGCGCATCCACTGCAGCAGGGCATCGGCGACCTGGAGGTTGTTTTTTTCAATCATCATCATGTGTCCGTTGCCTTTGATGCCCTGGGTTTCCAGGCGCATAAAGTCCGCGGACACGCCCGCTTGCCGCAGGTATTTGGCGGTGCAATGGTCATAAGGGGCGTGGTATGAGCTTTCGCTCACGACCACCAGCACCGGAATGGCCTTGAAGTGGACGAGCTGGCGCGCCGGCTCGGCCTGTAGGGTGCAGGCGACCAAGCCTTCGGCGTCGGGTGCGGCTTGCTTGGCCACGCGCAGCTCGGTGGGGGCGCTGATGGCGGGGCTGTAGGTCAAGGGCACGTCCGTCAGGCCCCAGGCTCGGGCCGGTGGATTGTTTGGCGCGCTGTTGTGAAACGGTGGGCCCGAAGGCTCCAGGGCCAGGATGGCTTTGACCATCTCGGGCCGCTTTTCGGCGATGGACCAGCCGTGCAGCCCTGATTGCGAATGCGTCAGCAGCACGGCTGGCCCGGTGCGGTCCAGCAGGGCCGAGCCAGCAGCCTGGATCAGCTGCTGTGACTCCACGTCGCTGGCCAGTGACTCGACCTGGGTGGCGTAGAACGCGTCGAATACCGGGTCACCGCGCCGGCCCGAGCCCGGCCACTGCGAATGCAGCTTGGCCTGGGGCCAGGTGCCCAGCGTTTTGGCGGCGGTGAACAGCTGCTCCAGCTGCGGCGCCGTGTACATGCGCAGCTTGCCGTCCACGTCGGGATGCCAGGCGGAGCGTCCGCGCGCGGGCTGGTCGACCATGTAGACCACATAGCCTTGTTCCACAAGATACTCGGCCCAGCCTTTTCGGCCATCGGGCGTCCCCATCCAGTTGGTCGCTGTTTGGGCAGCGCCATGGATGAGCACCAGCGGGTAGGGTTGCTTGACCGCGACAGGCGTGAGTTTTTCCACGTACATCTGGCCGCGCATGATCTCTTTGCCGGGGGCGCCCGTGTAAGTACCGCTCACGTAGAAGAACCCTCGCTGGGCCACGGCCGAGCGCTCCGGCGAGGCAGAGGTAGGTGTCACGGCCAGAGGGCTGGCACAGCCGGCCAGCAGCCCAGTGGCCGCGAGCAAGGCCCCGGCAGCACGTTGGATAAAGCAAGTCATGAAAGGTCCTCCCAAAATGTTGGCTTGGTTCAGCCCAAGGTGACCACGGCGTCCATGGTCAGCCAACCTTCGTGGTCTTGCGCCCACAAACGCACTTGCTTGCCGTCGGCCGAGGGTTCGCCGTGAACCGAGAAGGGGTTGATATCAAAAGTCGGCCGCACGGCCTTGAACTCAAAGGCGGCCACTTTGGCGCCAGGCATTTGGCGGGCCAGCAAGTCAAGCAACATGGTGGCAATCAGCGGGCCATGCACCACCAGGCCGGGGTAGCCCTCGACCTGTGTGACGTACTGACGGTCGTAGTGAATACGATGGCCGTTGAAGGTGAGCGCAGAGTAGCGAAACAGCAGCACGTCGTCAGGCACGATGCGGCGCGACCACACGGACTGCGCGGGTGCGGCCTGCGGTGGCGGTGTGACTTCGCCGGCTTGTGCGGCTGCGCGGTAGACGATGTTGTGGTGCTCAGTCAGGGCCACGGCCTGCTCGCCCTGGCGGCGCACTTCATGGCGTACTTTCACAAACATCAGCGCGCCACTGCGACCGGACTTTTCAGTCACATCAACAATGGTCGAAGTGCGGCTGAGTGCATCCCCCACGGCCAATGGCGAGTGAAAGGTGAAATCGCTGCCAGCCCACATGCGCCGGGGCAAAGGCACAGGCGGCATGAAGCCACCCAGCTTGGCATGGCCGTCAGCGCCGAGTGCCGACTGCGCATGAATCGGCAAGAAGTACAGCCAGTGCCACAGCGGAGGCAGCGGCGTGCCGGGGGCGGGCCGCTGGCCGTTGCCGGCGCCCGGCCAGTCCAGCGTGGCGGCCAAGGCGACGTAGGGCGTGGCGGTCACCACGTCTTCCACGGTTTCGCTGCGGCCCACCCAGGCTTGGGGATTCACGGTGTTGCCTTCTTGCGTCTGACTCATTTATTCAACCTTGATGTTGGCCGTGGTGACCACTTTTTTCCAATGCACGACTTCGTTTTGTACCAGGGTCCGCAACTGCTCGGGCGTGCCGGTCTCCACCTCGGCGCCTTGGTCTTCGATTTTCTTTTCCACGGCCTTGTCGTTCAGCACGGCGTTCATCTCGCGGTTCAGGCGCTCGATGATGGCGCGCGGTGTTTTGGCGGGTGCGAACATGGCGTACCACTGTGACATGTTCACGTTGGCAATGCCTTGCTCGGTGAGGGTCGGCAAGTCAGGCATGACCGATGAACGCTTGGGACCGGCAATACCCAGAGCTCGCAGCTTGCCGCCTTTGATTTGCGGAAAGCCCGTGAACAAGCTGGGAAACATGTACTGCGTGTTGCCAGCAATGGTGTCCACCACAGCCGGAGCCGAACCTTTATAGGGAATGCTCACAACGTCGAGGTTGGCCGACATCTTGAACAGCTCGCCTGCGATATGCGGCGCCGTGCCGTTGCCCGCCGTCGCATAACTGAAGGTCCCCGGCTTGGCCTTGATCAGCTGGACCAGTTCACGCGCGTTTTTCGCGGGCACGGCCGGGTTGACCACCAGCACCGTGGGGGAAGCCGCCACCATGCCGATGGGCTCGAAGTCAGCGACTGGGTCGTACTTGAGCTTTTGCAAGGCTGGGTTGATGCCGTGCGTGGCGATGTAGCCAAACATGATGGTGTAGCCATCCGAAGGCGCACGCGCCACGAACTCGGCGGCGATAGCGCCATTGGCACCCGCCTTGTTTTCAACCACCACCGGCTTGCCAAGGCGCACGCTCAAGCCCTGGCCAATGATGCGGGCCATGGCGTCATTCGCACCGCCAGCGGCTGTCGGCACGACGATGGTGATGGTCTTGTCAGGCCAGGCCTGGGCGGCAGCTGGGCCGACCAACGCCAGACTGGCAAAGCTGGCGAGAAGTGCCAGACTGAATCTGGACGCCGCGCATCGCGGCACGCTTGGGAATTGAAAAGGGGCCATGTCAGTCTCCGGTGTTGTGTGCCGAAGCTAGGCGGCTTCGGTCTATGAGGCGTGGATGTTGCGCCATGGCATGGTTTTGGTGAAGTGCAACTTTTGCTACGATTAATGCATGGCACGCATCAATTTCGATTTACAGCAATTGCAGGCTTTTGTGGCGGTGGCCGAGCGGGGCAGCTTTCGCGAGGCAGCCGAACAGATCCATCTGTCAGCACCGGCCTTGAGCCGACGCATCGACAAGCTGGAGAGCCTGCTGGGCGCGCGCCTTTTCAACCGCACCACGCGCAACGTCGAGTTGACCTCGACAGGCCGAGTATTTCTGGGCCGCGCCCGCGCTGCACTTGATGACCTGGAATACGCCATCCTGGGCATTTCAGACATTGCCGCCAGCAGCAGCGGCCGCGTCACAGTGGCCTGCGTTCCCTCGGCCGCCCTGCACTTTCTGCCTTCTGTGCTGCGTTCGTTTTCAGAGCGCTATCCACTGATCCGCATCCGCGTGATGGACGAGGCGGCTGACCAGGTACTGAGCAGCGTGGTGGCTGGTGAGTCGGACTTTGGCATCAGCTTTTTGGGCAGCCAGGTGCCGGGGGTTGACTTCGCCCCTATCCATACCGACCCCTTTGTGCTGGCCATGCGACGCGAGCATCCATTGGCCACACGCAAGTGGCTCGCCTGGTCCGCGTTGGCGTCGGAGCGTTTGATTTCTGTGGCCCGCTCCAGCGGCAACCGGCAAGTGCTGGACGACGCCATGGCACAGGCCGGGCTCAATCCGGTCTATGCCTTTGAGGTGAGTCATGTGGGCACTCTGCTGGGCATGGTTGAGGCCGGGCTAGGCCTGGCAGCGGTGCCGCGGCTGGCCTTGCCCGAGTCGCATCCGGCACTGTGTGGCGTAGCCTTACGCTCGCCTGCCGTGTCTCGTGTGCTGGGCCTGACCACGCGGCATGGCGCACGGCTGCGTGCGCCCGCCCAGATCTTTCACGATCACTTGCGCGCCCATTTGCGCGGCGCTTAACTCTCCAGATCGAGCTTGCGTTCGCGCACGAACTGAGTCCAGCGTGCTATGTCAGCGCTGACATATTGGCGGAACGCATCCGGCGACATGGGGCGCAGTGCCACCGCCTCAGCTGAAAGCTTTTCCTGAAAGTCAGGTTGAGTCAAAACCTTGTTCAAGGCCTCACTGAGCGTCTGAACAATCGCAGCCGGCAGTCCGGCCGGGCCAGAGATGCCGTACCACTGCTCACCGTCAAAACCTTTGAGTCCCGCCTCTTCAAAGGTCGGCACGTCCGGCAGCAGCGGGTGGCGCTTGGCCCCCGTCACAGCCAGGGGTCGCATGCGATTGGCGCGAATATGAGGGTCGGCACCGGCAAGGCTGGGGAACAGCGCCTGTGTCTGGCCAGAAATCAAATCCACATTGGCAGGCGCTACACCGCGGTAGGGAATGTGGATCATGAAGGTGTTGCTCTGCTGCTTGAACAACTCACCTACCAGGTGCGTCAGTGTGCCGGCACCGGCAAGCCGTAAGCCAGCTTACCGGGCCTGGCGCGAGCGTAATCAATGAAAGCCTTGACCGTGCGCGCGGGCACCTCCGGGTTGACACACAGCACGTTGGGAGCGGTTCCGATCATCCCGATATGCGTGAAGTCGCGCAGCGCATCAAAAGGGAGCTTGCGCGTGGCCGGGCTGGTGCCGTGCGTCGCCACATAGGACTGCATCAAGGTATAGCCATCAGGCGCTGCCCGAGCCGTGGTTTGAGAAGCAATGACGCCACTGCCGCCCGAGATGTTTTCAATCACCATCGACTGACCCAGCACGCGCGCGAGGCGCTCACAAGTGGTGCGGCCAATCATGTCGGCGCCACCACCGGCGGGCACGGGCACGATGTAACGAATAGCCTTGCCCGTAGGGTAAGGCCCCGCCTGCTGACCCCAGGCCAAGGGCACACCACTCAGGGTTGATGCGGCGATAAAGGATCTTCTGCTGATCGAATGCATGTTGTCTCTTTTTTTTGGGGGGATAAAGGGCGATGGTCAGGCCGCAGGGGCGACAACTGCGCCGGCGATGTGATGGCGCTTCAGGGCCGCAGCCACGAAGCCAGACAATTTCATGGATTCAAGAAAGCTGGCCATCCAGGCGCGGGATGCTTCTGTGCGGGAGGCGGGCAAGCCCATAGCTTGCTGAATCGTCATGAAGGCGCCCGGCAGAAGCCGCAGGCCCGGTACGCGCTGGGCATCTGACTCCAGTTGCTGCTTGACTCCCGCCGCTACGTCATCACCGTTGGCCAGAAAGGTGGCCACGACCGCGGGGGAAGTGGCTGCGCGCACCAAGCTCGCGCGCTTGGTCTGGCGCGTCAAAAACAGGTCATAAGCGCTTCCGGCACCTACGGTGATGCGCGTACCTGGGCGGTCTACTTCGTCGTTATGTTGAAGCAAAGAGCTCTCTCGGACCAGGTAGGCACCTTCGATCAAAACATAGGGCGCAGTGAACAAGATGCCCTGCCCGCGCAAAGGATCGATTGCAAAAAATCCAAGGTCGGCCTGCTCGCTGCGCACGATCTCAACCGATTTGGCGGCGCTGTCCGAGACGATCAGCTCACAGGCCAGTCCGAGTTGTTCGGCCATGGCGTGCGCCAGGTCGATGGAAACACCAAAGGGCTTTCCCCCAGCATCAAGCTTGGCCAAGATGGGATTGCCTAAATTGATAGAGGCGCGCAAGCACCCGCCTGGCGCGATAGCCCGAATAGCTTCTGCAGAAATGGAAGGCACGGAAGGCACAGAACGTAGTTCAAGAGTTAAAAACCGAAGTGCTTATTTTCGATTCGCGTCAGCGCCATCGCAACCGGGATAACCCGTTGCGATGCACGCCGTCTCAACTCCCCGACCGGAAAAGGTAGCGCAGCGACAAGCCTGTAGACACCGCGAATAGACCGCTCTCCACCACGTTGGCAGTGACACCGTAAACCAGCGTGGCCAATAGCAGGCCAAAGGCCGCAGCCTCGATATCACTGCGCCAAGGGTCGAGCCGCAGCGTGCGGTACAAGATGAGCAAAAAGCCTGGCAAGGCTATCCAGCCGAAGACCACGAACCAGTACATAAAAATATTGTCTGCGGCATTGAAGCGCTCGGGCTCGAAGTAACCCTGTGGGGTGCCGATGCCGCCAAAACCCCGACCCCACAGCGGATGTCCATAGACTTCCAGCAGCTTCCAGGCTTCGGGCCACATGTTGTTCAGCCGGTCCCAAAATGAGTAGGTGAGATTGGCCAGCTGCTGGTTCCGGATGTAGAAGTTCACGTCAAGCGCCAGCGGGGCCATGGGCATCAGCAAGGCGATCAGGCCCAAGGCCATGGGCCACCAGCGCAACGCTGAAGAAGGCAAGGACGGGCCCATCAACACCATGGGCGTCAAGATGATGAACATGTTGTAGACGCCTTTGCTGGTCGTCAGGTAGATGGTGGCAAAGGTGAGCGACCACATTAGCAATCGCGCCAGCAAGTTCCTGACGGTGAGGCAAACAATCACGCCGAGCAGCAGAACCTGCAAGGCCGCGTCAAACGAGGCTCTTGAAAAACCCGCCAACCGTTTGCCGCCACCGATGTTTTCCCACTCGCGCGAGCTGCTGACTTCCAGGTCGCCTACCGCGTAGCTAAAGCCCTCCCACGGAAATTTGATGGCGGAGTTCAGGCACACACCCACCACCACCATGATCCACAGCGGCAGGGCTACACGGCAGACTTTGCGCCAATGCCGAAAGACCAAATCTCCGCAGGACAAGCCGAACCAAAATGGCAGCAAGGTGTAAAGACCAAACATCACCTGCTTGGTCTGGGTGTACATCAAGCCAACCACCACACTAAAACCCAGAACCAGCAGAGACATCGCCCGCAAGGGACTGAGGCCAGGCTTGGCCTCAGCCACCAGCACCACCAAGGTGGCCAGCAGCATCAGCATCTGGGGCAGATAAGTCAGCGGCGTGAGATGCGCCAGCGCCAAACCCCAGCGCAAAGGGCCGGCGCTTGCTGCCGTCAGGGCGTAGCTGAGCAGAGCCAGCAAGGCCAGTGTCTCTGCCCAAGCGGGTAATGCTGCGCGAGTCTCTGGGTCAGCGACTCTCAAGACTTCTGGATGCCTATCGTCAGAGCCCGAAACGGTCTCCATCCGCTGCGGCTGCCGAGCAGCGCAAGCATTAGCGCCTCAGCAAAGACCCAGGCCCAAAGCGCCCAGGTGACACCCGCCAGCGTCACACAGGCCAGAAAAAGCGTGGCCTGAATACCGACACCCAAAGCCACCCGAGGCGCATAGGCCGCCTGCCGGCCTGAGGCAATCCACCACCACATGCCCAGCATGGCATTACCCACCGACAGCGGCAGCCACATGCACAGGATCTGACCCCAATGCGTGTAGCCCGCCACGGCTTGTCCAAACAAAAGTGTCAGCAACCATGGCGTGAGCAAAGCGCCAACAACCGACGCCGCAATCGCTCCACAAGCAACGCGCAGGCTCAACGCGGGCAACTGTGGCGGCACGCCCTTGGCGCTGAACTGCCAGGCCTGCACCATGCGCGGCTGCAGGGCTTGAATCAAAGGGGTGAACAAGCCAACGGCCGCGCGCATGGCTTTTTCAATCGCGGCGTAAATACCCACGACGTCCTTGCTGTGGGCCAGCCCCACGATCAAGACCGTGCTGTTGGCCAAGGCGGTCAATGAAAACTCGGACAGGGCCAGTGAGCGGCTGTCTTTGACGATGTCGCAGACCCCGTCGTAACGCGGCAAGCGCCAGCGCATACCGGGCAGCCGCCAGATCACGCGCAGGGCCAAAATTCCGGAAAAAACCGTCGCACTGCCTTGCAGGGCCGCGGCCAATATCAAGTCATCCGGCCCGCGTACCAGCCCAAAAATACACAGGGCCGCGATCAAGCGCCCCAGCACTGAATACACCATCGTGTGGTGCATGATCTGCAGGCCCTGAAAAAGCCAGGTGGGAAAAAGCAGCGAGCCCAGCACGGGCAGAAAGCTCACAGCAAAAAGCGACCCTTGGCCGCGCCATTCAGGCGTCAAGCCCACGACCAAGGCCAGCACCAAAGCACTGGTCAAGACCAGAGCTGCCTTGAGGGCGGTCGTGTCGGCCACCAGGCACGCGGCCCGATCTGCGTTTTGAGCTTGGTGCAAGGGGTCGAGCTGCGCCAGCTTGCGGGAGGCATGTGAATTCATCCCCGCATCGACAAGCAGCACAAAATAGAAATTGAAGGCAGCGGCCAGCGCCAACCAGCCATAACTGTGAACGCCGAGTGTGCGCACCATGAAAGGCAGCATCAACAGCGGAATCAAATAGTTGGCGACCTGCAGTCCGTAGAGCGAGGCGATGTTTTTCAAGGCCAGTCGATTTTTTGGCATAGCTTGGCGCCGTTTCAACGCGAATTCCAAGGCATGTGGAGCAGCTCTTTTTGCAGGCGCTTGAGCTGCTCGGAAAAGTAGCCACTTGTGCTTTTTCGCTGCTGCACATAGGCGCTCGCCAACACAAACAGCATGCTCAACAAAGTGGAGCCCAGCCAGAAAATTATCATGTTGACCTTGATGCGGGGCTTGGACTTTTGCAGCGAGGGTACGGCCTCATCGAGCACCTGGAACAAAGACAAATCTCGGGTCTCGTCCATCTTGCCAAGCTCGGTGTATTGCCCCAAGGTGGTGACGATGCCTTCCCAGTACTCCACGTCGCGCTTGCGCTGTGTGTGCTCCATCAAGGCACTGGGCGCATCGGCCAGCGAAACGAAGGATCCAGCCCCGCCAGACACTTTGGCTTGCGCATCGCCTGTCGCCTCTTTGATCTTGATGCGCAGGTTCGAGATTTCGCTGCGAAGCAGCTTCACGTCCGGGTTGTTGTTCGTGGCATAGCTCATGAGCGTGCGCAGCTGAACTTCCTTCTCGCTCATCTGGCCGCGCAAATCGCGCACCGAACTCAAGATGGCTTCATCCTGGCCTCTCAAGCGGGTGAAGCCTGTGCGCTGTTCAGTCTCGCGCAGCCGCATATCGGCCTGGTTCAAGCTGGCCCGGGCACTGCTCAGTGCATTGCTGAAAAACTCTGCCCGGCGGCCGCCCTCCTTGATGGCCAGGGCGCGGGAGAAGTCCTGCAGCTGACGCACGTAGTCATTGGCCAATTTCGCGGCGCGCGCCGGGTCTGAATCTTCGACGGAAAGCTCCACAATGCCGTCTTTTCCGGAGTCAATTTCCGTGCGAGAGCCCAGCAACTTGCGGGCATCTTCCATATCAGTGGTGCCGTAATGCTTGAGCAACTCGTTGTCGATCAACACGCCATCAATGATGGTTCGGCTGCGCAAAATCCCGACAAACAAGTCGGTGGGGTTCTTCAAGTTGAGCGCGGAGTTACCCAGGGCACTTTCGCTGCCAGGCATGTTCTGGCCATGCGCAATGGTGTTCTGGTTGTATTGCGGCGGCAAGATCCGGGTGGAGGCCCGGTACAACGGCGTCGTGAAGAATCCGATGACGGCCACCAGCAAGGCCACCAACAAAGGCACACCCAGAACCACCCATTTGGCCTGGACCAAGGGAAGCAACACCGGCATCAGGCTGTAGTTGCGGGCATCAGGCGATTCAGCTTGATCCATGCTCAGTTCCCCTGCACCACGCGAATGCCAGCCAGGCCCAGACCGAACTGGTAAACGATTTGGGCGATGTCCTTGATGCGGCGCGTCCAGCTCACCCGGTTGGTTTTTTCTTCAACCCAGACGGTGTCGCCGGGGACCAGGCCATCCCTGGACAGATCGGAAGCAGAAATCAAGGTACCGTCAGGCCTGATCACCAGAGCGCCGCTGCGCGCTGACTCCCGGCGACCGCCCGCCAGACGGATGTAGTCCTCCACGTCGCGCCCCGCCTTCCAGATGAAGGAGCGCTCAGCGATCACCGCACCCACCACCTCGACCGTCTCCGGAACCAGCGGGATGTAGATGACATCCTGATTTTCCAGGCGCAAAGCGGGTAACTGATCGGCCCGCTTGGTTTGAGCATTCAGATCAAGCACCATGCGGCCTTCAGGCTTGGCTTTTCGCAGGCTGTCCAAAAATGACCGAATGGCCTCGCCTTCTGCGGGCACAGAACTCACCTCTTCCGTCGTCGAAACCTCCCGCGCTCGCTCGATCAGGTTCCTCGCGAAGTCCAGTTCCATACCGTTGATCGCTTCGTCGATCCGGCGTTGCTGCTGCACGCGCAAGGACTCGCGCAAAAGTTGGGTGCCATACAGGTAAGCATGGGGCGTCAAACCACCGGCTTGGCTCAGCACGTTGGCCAGCGTGTCCCGCTCGCCAACCTGGTACAGACCGGGACGCTTGACCTCGCCCTCGATCTTGATGAAGCGACTGCTGCTGGTGAGTGGGCCGCGAAAGTCCTTGCGGGAAAACACGGTGATGGTGTCACCCGGCTGCAGTTCCAGGTTGTGCTGCGGGTCCTTTTGAAAAATAGCTTTGTCGAGCTCGAACGGCAACAGCGTGACCCGTAAAGAGCCGGGCAGAATGCGCTCCACCACAGCGTACTCCCAGTTGATTTCGGGAAAGGTGGGGCGCGCGCTCACGTTGGCGGGATCCGTCAGGAATGACGCAATCTTGGCGGCCGCATTTTTCTCAATCCAGTAGGCCGGCGAGATCAGAGCCTTGGCGTCAGGAATCACGTCAGAGATGCGCAGGCCCGCGCTCCATGCATACCGCAAGGGAAGTGCCACTTGGCCTTTGAGCGTGACCGCATTGCTGAACTGCGGCGAAATCGGCACCACGATCGCCAGGTCGCCATCACGCAAGACGGTTTGCAAGTCGTCGGCACTGGCGCTGAGTTGCTGAATGATTCTGCCGGCCTTGGAGGCCTCCTGTTGTGCTTGCGTGGGCAAAGCTGTGTCCAGCTTTGCGACGCGTTCCAGGGTGATGCGCAAGCTATCGGCGGTGGAGGTCACGCCACCGCCGAGTTTGAGCAGATCGCCCAGTGTCATGCCCGGCTTGAGTTGGTAGATGGCGCCATTGCGAATGCTGCCAGTGACGGCCACCTGCCCCTTCAGGGGCGAAATGTGAATCACGTCATCGCTTTGCAGTCGCAGGTCACCGCTGCGGTTGCCGTTGATCAAGAAATCGTACAGGTCCAGGCGTCCGACGACTTGCCCGCCCCGGCGTAATTCGACGTTGCGCAGGTCACCCTGCGGGGACGGGCCACCGGTCAGAAAAACCGCGCTGATAAGCGTGCTCAGCGACGTCACCTGATAAGCACCCGGGGTGCGCGCATAGCCTGTGACGTACATGCGAAAACTGCGCAAGGTGCCCATGCTCACGCTCAGCTCAAAGCCCCGGTAAATCCGGGACAGCGCCTGTTGCAATAGAGGCTGCAAATCCTTGTAGGCCAGACCGGCCACCTGAACATTGCCTAACTTTGGAATAAAGATGGCGCCGCGGCGGTCAACCGTCACGGCGTATTCCAGCTCGATGGAGCCCCAGGCGCGAATGATCAGGTCGTCGCCTGGGCCGATGACAAAGTCGGCCGGAACGTTGCCTTGGTCTCCCAGGTTGAACGGGGCCTCGGCTTTCTGGAAAAGATTGCGTGCGTAAACAGGCAGCTGCACACCCAGACTCTGAAGCACCATTTTTTCGAAGTCCGACATGTCGGTGGCTGGCGGAACAGTGTTGGCGGGCAGCTCGTCCTTTTCCTTGGGCGCGGTCTCGATCACCAGGCGAGGCGACAGGTTGTTCAAACGCAGTGACGGATAAAACCCGGTGGGACGTTCTGTTTTCTTGCTTGAGTCAGTGCCGCCGGCGGGCTCCCCCGGCGAGGCGGTGCTGGCACGGGGCGCACCGTAGACGCTGGCTGGCTTGGGGTCTTTGAAGTCTTGCGCGGGCGCCGGATTAGCCAGCAGCGCGTAGCCGATGGCGAGCAGGCCAAGCCGGATGGCCGAGAAAAACGCATGCGGTCTGCAAGGCAGACTGCACAGAGATGTGGCGGATTGTTCTGAATTCATTCTTTTGTATTAATTATTTTCAATCGACTGCCAGAATATAGGTCTTATAAGGCACAAATTATTTCAAAAGCCATGCATCTTCAGACTCTTTGCAACGAACCCGTTATCTGGGTCAATGCCCGCTTTTTGACTCGCCGCGTCACGGGGGTCGAGCGCGTGGCCAGGGAAATCTTGAACGCTCTGGTGCGGGACCAACTCGATGCGGATGGGCGCTGGCATGGGCCTCTAGGGGTGTTCCGCTTTCATTTGCTGGCACCACGCACTCACACGCCGCTTGAAAATCCCTGGCCCGCATTGCCCCTGACGCAGGCCGGCCTCTTTGACGGGCATGCCTGGGAGCAATTCGATCTGCCGCGCCTGACGCGGGGAAGCCATCTGCTCAACCTGTGCAACACCGGCCCTTTGTTCAAGCGCCTTCAATGGATGTTCTTGCACGATGCGCAAACCTTTGCGATTCCCGAGAACTTCACCTGGGGTTTGCGCCACTGGTACCGAACCATGTTCAAAGTCACCGGAAGACTTAGCCTGGGCGTGTTGACCAACTCCCACTTTTCGGCGAGCGAGTTGACCCGCCACGTCGGCATCCAAGCCGACCGTCTGCATGTCGCACACCTGGGGGTGGACCACATCGACTCCGTGGCGCCAGAGCTGAGCACCGAGCAAGCCGGCCTGCTGGCCACGCTGGTGGACAGACCCTTTGTCCTGGCCGTGTCCAGCGACAATCCGAACAAAAATTTTGGGGCTGTGGTGCGTGCACTGGAGCTGCTTGGCGACGCCGCTCCGCCCTGCGTGATCGTGGGGCCACGCAATGACCGCGTCTTTGCGCAAAGCCGGCTGGACGCCTCCCGAGTGCATCGCCTGGGCTACGTGAGCGACGCCGAACTCGTGGCGCTGTACCAGCAGGCCGGCGTGTTGGTGTACCCCTCCTTCTACGAAGGCTTCGGCCTGCCGCCGCTGGAAGCCATGTGGCACGGATGCCCGGTCATTGCTGCGCGCACTTCGGCATTGCCCGAGATTTGCGCAGACGCGGCCGAGTACTGCGACGCGCACGACGCACGCACGCTGGCGCAGTCGATTCAGGGCGTTCTTGGTAGCGAGGAACGCCAGCAGACTCTGCGAAAAAGAGGGCAGACGCATGCGCGTCAATTTCAGTGGCGCTCGACCGTGAACCATGTTCTGGCGTGTCTGGAAAAAGGACTGGCGAGCGCGAAAGGCTGAAATCAGTCCGCCGCCTTCCATCCCGCGTGCGCAGCAAGCGCCCGTGAGACAGCCTCGGCGAAGCGCCGCTTGAAGGAATCGATGGAGAAGTGCTGGGCATGGGCTGAAATGGAACGCGCGTCGAGTTCGTGCGAGATTTCTTCGAATCGGACCACGGCGTCCATCAAGGACCGCGGCGTCTGTTGGTCAAAGAACAAACCCGATGCGAACTCTGCGCGTACTTTAGGCACCGGCACCGGAGACACCTGAGGCAACTGCGGAGATTCGATCGGCAGAGCCGCATCGTCGCCATTCACACGTGTGTCTTGCCAGCCGACCACCGTTTCCAGGGCGCCACCACGACCAAAGGCAATGACAGGTGTGCCGCAAGCCTGCGCTTCGACCGGAACAATCCCAAAGTCTTCTTCTGAGGGAAAGATGAACGCCCGCGCCCGACTTAAATAGTGGCGAACTTGCTCAGGTGGCAAGAAGCCGGTGAACGTGCAGTTGGGTCCGGCCTTGGCGCGGATCTTGTCCATCTCCGGCCCGTCGCCAATCAAGATGAGGCGCTTGTCAGGCATCAGCGCGAAGGCTTCAGCGACCAGGTCGATGCGCTTGAAAGGCACAAAGCGGCCCGCACAGACGTAATAGTCTTCCCGGTCCATCTGAAGTGCAAAAAGCTGTGTGTCCACCGGCGGGGCAATGACCTTGGCATCACGGCGGTAAAACTTGGCAATGCGCCGCGCCACAAACTGCGAGTTGGCGACGAAGTAATCCACACTGTTGGCACTGAGCGCGTCCCACTTGCGGATATGGTGCAGCTGCCAGCGGGCAAACCACGACTTCAGGCCGCGCACCAGGTTCATCTCCCGCAGGTACTCGTGATAGTGGTCCCATGCATAACGCATCGGCGAATGGCAGTAGCACACGTGAACCTGATTGGGGCCTGTCAGCACGCCCTTGGCCACGCTGTAGTGACTTGAAATGATCAGGTCGTAGTCGCTGAGGTCGAACTGCTCAATGGCCAGGGGCATCAGGGGCAGCATTTTTCGGTAATGCCTGGCAGCGCCCGGGAGGCGCTGCAAGAAGCTGGTGCGCGGCGTTTTTCCGCGCATGAAATGGCGCTGCTCGGCAGGCACGAAATCGATCAGCGAAAAAAGATCGGCCTCGGGGTAGAGGTCCAAAATGTGTTCAAGCACGCGCTCGGCACCGCCATAAATAACCAGCCAGTCATGCACGACCGCCACGCGTAAGGTGCGGCTTGGGGCCTTCGCGCAAGCGCTGGGGGGCGCTTCATCAGCGCGTTGCGCAAGTTGGGTATTCATTGGCGACTTTTTTGAACAGATCAAGAAATGCAGCGGCACGCGCTTGCTTGGTGAACGCCTGCGCCTTGGCGTGCGCTGCACGGCCCATGCGTGCCCACTGGGCGGGGTCGGTGTGGATGCCTCTGAGCACCTGGGCAAGTTCAGTGGCATCCCCGGGCGTAAAGCACGCACCCGTGATGCCGGGTTCGATGAGCTCAGGCGCTCCACCGTGGCGGCTGCAAACACTGGGCCGACCGGCTGCTGCGGCCTCCAGCACCACATTGCCCAGTGCCTCCAGCGAGGTGCTCGGAAAAACCAAGACGTCAATGTCGGGCCACAAGCTGGCTGGATTGATATGCCCGCGCCATTCCAGGTCCAGATCAGCGTATTCGGCCTTCCATCGCGCAACGTCGTCTTCTTGCCCACGGCCACCCAACACCAACCGGACGGTGGTTCCGGTGGATTGCAGCAAGCGAGCAGCGGCCAACAGCACGTCAAGGCCTTTTGCCTGGTCGAGTCTGCCTAAAAAGCCCAGACGCAAGACGACTGGCGTTGATGCGGGCGCAGGCACCTGGCTTGATCCGTACTCAAGAGGCTGATTCAGTCGACTGTCGTCCAGGGCGTTGTAAATGACGCTTGCGTGTATATCGGCAAACAGCCCGTGCGCCTGATGCAGGGCCAGGATGCTTTGACTCACGCCCACCACAGCTTGCAGGTGGCGCGCATGAAGGGCCCGCGGCGCAGTGAGCCATCGGCACTCCCGGCAGCGGTTTTCTTGGTGTCCGCAGGAGCGGCCGTCGCGAAACAAGATGGTGCGCGGACACAGCAAAGCAAAGTCGTGCAAGACATGCACCACGGGAATATTCAGCTCGGCCAGCGCCGCCCAAATCCCGGTGGAGAAGCCCTGCAAATTGTGGGTGGAAACAACATCGGGCTTGACGCGTTCGGCCCACTGCCGAACAGCGCTGCGCATCATGGGGTTGTCGGTGTCGGCGATGTGCCAGATAAGCCGCTTCCAGGGAGCGGTTGGCTTTTGCGCGCGGTCGTAAGGCCAGTACAAATTTCGCAAGGCGAGTCGGCTGACCTGCGGGCCTTGCGTTGGCTCCTGTTGAAGGTCTGACTTTGCAGGACGCGACGCTTCAGGCGCTTGCAAGCTGAGGACTTCGACCGTAGCGCCCGCTTCATAAAGTCCTTCAGCCAGTTGCGCGGCCATCAACTCCGCACCGCCAACACTGTATGGCGGGTACAACGCCGAAATCAATCCCACCCGCATACGCCTCTTCCTTGGTTTAGCCGTCCAGCATTCCCTGCCCTTGCAAGGAAACGAACGCTAAAGTTTAGGAAGTTGCGCCAGGGTGTAGGTGTCCACACTGTGTCCAGTGGGCTGGCAGCTCAGGGCCCGCTCAAGCGCGACTCAGGCCCTCACGCACTGTCGGATAGTGCAGGCGCACACGCAGCTCTTTTTTGAGCCGTGTGTTGTCCAGGAGACGCGACTCGCCCATGAAGCTGAGGAGCATCAGCGGCAACTGCGCGGTGGCCGTTTCGCGGCTTAAACGCGGCGGCGGTGGCAAACCGTACAGGCCAGCGGCCAAGTCAAAGTAATCGCCCATCTTGAGTTGGGTGTCATCGCTAGCGTGAGTGATACGCTGCGGCTTGCCGCGCCACAACGCAGCCAGGCAGGCTCTTGCCAGGTCATCGGCGTGCACATGGTTGGTGTAAACATCGTCTTCAGGCCGCAGCACGGGCGTGCCTTTGAGCAAGCGATGACGCGGCGTGCCGCCCTCCCGGTCGGGCGCGTAAATGCCAGGAATGCGCAGCACATGCACCGGCGTGCCGCTGCTGCGGCCAAACCAGCGCAGTTGCTGCTCTGCATCGACCCGGCGCTGGGCGCGCGGCGTACTGGGGTTCACGGCACGGGTCTCGTCAATGCGCTGACCGCTGCAGTCGCCATACACACCGCTGGTGGAGCCGTAGACCAGCGCATCTAGACGACCGCGCAATCGCAGAGCGGCCAGCAAATTGAATGTGCGCGGGTCACGCTGCCAGTCGCGCAGGTTTTCTGTGGGTGGCGGTGCCAGGTGCAGCACGCGCGTGGCCAGCCCCGCGAGGCGCCGCAAGCTGCTGGCCTGGTCCAGGTTGCCCAGCAAGGGCGTGATGCCCTGCGCACGAAAGGCCTGTAGCTTGTCGGGCGATGAAGTCAGCGCCAGCAGCTTCACACGCTCTGGCAGTCGAGCAGCCGCGCGTTGACCGACGTCACCGCAACCAATGATGAGAATGCGCTGGCGACGAAAACGGGCGGGCAAAGCGCCTAGAAAATTGGGCATGATGCAGACAGGACAAAGACGCGGTGGGGCCGGATGGTTTGAAGTAGACAGGGCAAAATCTCAGGCTTTGCCGAGCGCTGTTCGCGCTTGCTATTTCAAAGATTGCCAGAGGATACCAATATGAGCTTTAACGTGACTGTGCAGCCCAGCGGCCGCAGCTTCACTGCCAACCCTGACGAAGCCCTGCTGGCCGCCGCCATTCGCCAAGGCATCGGCCTGCCCTACGGCTGCAAGGACGGCGCCTGCGGCTCATGCAAATGCAAAAAGCTTGAAGGCAGCGTGACCCACGGGCCGCACCAACTCAAAGCCTTGTCGCCTGAAGAAGAGGCCAGTGGCTTGATCCTCACCTGCTGCGCCGTGCCGCACAGCGACATCGTGCTGGAGTCCCGCCAAGTGACGGACGAAAGCGCCTTTCCCGTCAAGAAAATGCCGGCCCGCGTGAGCAGCCTGCAGCGCCTGTCGCCCGATGTGATGGCCATGCGCTTGCAACTTCCGGCCAACGACGTCTTCAAGTACCACGCCGGTCAGTACGTAGAGTTTTTGCTGCGTGACGGCGACCGCCGCAGTTATTCGATGGCCAACGCACCGCACACGCAGGCCGAAACACCGGGCATTGAACTGCATTTGCGCCACATGCCCGGCGGCAAGTTCACCGACCAGGTTTTTGGCAGCATGAAGGAAAAAGACATCCTGCGTATTGAGGGGCCGTACGGCAGCTTCTTCTTGCGCGAGGACAGCAGCAAACCCATCGTGCTGCTGGCTTCAGGCACAGGCTTTGCGCCCATCAAGGCAATCATCGAGCACCTGCAATTCAAGAACATCGAGCGCCCAGCGGTGCTGTACTGGGGCGCCCGACGGCCACAAGACCTGTACATGCACGACTGGGTGATGGCCAAGGCGCAAGAAATGCCCCAGCTGCGCTACGTCCCCGTGGTGTCCGACGCCTTGCCTGAAGACGCGTGGACGGGCCGCACCGGCTTTGTGCACCAAGCCGTGTTGCAAGACTTGCCAGACCTCTCTGGCCATCAGGTTTATGCCTGCGGAGCGCCCATCGTGGTGGATTCGGCCAAGGCGGACTACACCGCCAAAGCCGGTCTGCCTGAAGACGAGTTTTTTGCCGACGCCTTCACGACCGAGGCTGACAAGGCCAAGGCGCTGGCTTGATTCCGCCGAGGCTTGTGCTTACTCGCCCAGATAAGCAGCCCGCACGCGCGGGTCGGTCAGCAGGTCTTTGGCAGCACCGTTCATGGTGATGAGCCCTGACTCCATGACGTAACCACGGTCGGCAATGCCGAGCGCGCGGCTGGCATTTTGTTCGACGAGCAGGATGGTGACGCCGCGTGCCGACACGTCGCGCACCACTTCAAAAATCTTGTCGACCATGATGGGGGACAAGCCCATGGACGGTTCGTCGAGCAGCAAGACCTTGGGCCGGCTCATGAGCGCACGGCCCATGGCCAGCATTTGCTGCTCGCCGCCTGACATGGTGCCGGCGAGTTGGTCCTTGCGCTCTTTCAGGCGCGGGAAGATGCCAAACACCATGTCGATGTCGTTGGCGATCTCGGCCTTGTCGCTGCGGATGTAGGCGCCCATCTGCAGGTTTTCTGTGATGGTCATGCGCGTAAAAACGCCGCGGCCTTCGGGCACCATGGCCAGACCATCGGCGACCAGATCCCAGGCGCCCTTGCCTTTGATGCTTTTGCCCAGGTATTCGATGTCGCCGTCGGCGGCTGACAGCGTGCCGGTGATGGCTTTCATGGTGGTGGTCTTGCCCGCACCGTTGGAGCCGATCAGCGTGACGAGCTCGCCTTCCTTGACTTCGAAGTCAACGCCCTTGACCGCCTTGATGCCGCCGTACGCGACCTTCAGGCCCGTGACCTTGAGGAGTGTGTTTGCCATAGTTGATGCTCTTCTTAATGGCCAGTGCCCAGATAGGCGGTGATGACTTTTTCGTTTTTCTGCACGTCGGCAGGCACGCCTTCGGCGATCTGCTTGCCGTAGTCCAGCACGGTGACGCGGTCGCACAAACCCATGACCAATTTCACGTCATGCTCGATGAGCAAGATGGTGCGGTTGTCATTGCGGATGCGGTCAATCAACTCACGCAGCTGAACTTTTTCAGTCGCGTTCATGCCGGCGGCAGGCTCGTCGAGTGCGATCAATTGCGGATCGGTTGCCAAGGCGCGGGCGATCTCCAGCCGACGCTGGTCGCCGTAGCTCAAAGTGCGCGCTTTGTAGTCAGCAAACTTGCCGATGCCGACATAGTCCAGCAGCTCTTGCGCACGGCTGGCAATCGCTTTTTCTTCGGCCTTGAAGGCCGAGGTGCGAAAGATCGCACCCAGCAAGCCCGACTCGGTGCGGATGTGCCTGCCGACCATGACGTTTTCCAGCGCGGTCATGTCTGCAAACAAACGGATGTTCTGGAACGTGCGGGCAATGCCGGCCTTGGCCACTTCATGCACGGCGCTCGGCTTGTAGGGCTTGCCCGCCAGTTCGAAGCTGCCGCTGTCTGGCGTGTAGAGGCCCGTCAGCACGTTAAAGAAAGTCGTCTTGCCAGCGCCGTTGGGGCCGATCAGGCCGTAGACCTGACCGCGCTCGATATGGATGCCGACGTCAGAGAGGGCTTGCAGGCCGCCGAAACGTTTGGAAACGCCAGACACCTTGAGGATGGTTTCGCTCATGTTGATGCGTCCTTAAGCGGTCGGTTTGGTGAGGGACTTGCCATGCTCGGGCGCAGGCCACAGACCACGCGGTCGCATCAGCATGATGCTGATCATGGCCAGCGCGATCAGCAACTGACGCAGGATGGCCGAGTCAATGCGGCCATCGGTCATGGCTTGCAGGGGGCCAGCCACATGGCGCAAGACTTCGGGCAAGGCGGCCAAGAGCAAGGCACCCATGATGACGCCAGGCAAATGCCCGATGCCGCCCAGCACCACCATGGCCACGATCATCACGGACTCCATCAGGCTGAAGGATTCAGGCGATACGAAGCCTTGGAAAGCTGCAAACATGGCACCCGAAACACCGCCAAAAGTGGCGCCCATGCCAAAGGCCAGCAACTTCAGGTTGCGGGTATTGATGCCCATGGCCTTGGCTGCGATTTCGTCTTCACGCACCGCCATCCAGGCGCGGCCAATGCGCGACTGCTCCAGACGGTGGCAGATCACGACAGAAACGAGGACCAGAGCCAGGAACAGGTAGTAGTAAAGCGAGACCGAAGCGATCTCAAAACCAAACAACTCAAACGGCCGGTTCAGCTTGACGCCGAAGAAGGTGACGCCGTCAATCTGATTGATGCCCTTGGGGCCATTGGTCAAGTTGATAGGGCGGTCCAGGTTGTTCAGGAACACGCGGATGATTTCGCCGAAGCCCAGCGTCACGATGGCCAGGTAGTCACCACGCAGCTTGAGCGTGGGCGCGCCCAGCAAAACGCCAAAGATGCCCGCCAGTGCCGCCGCCAATGGAATGACCGCCCAAATCGGCAGATGCAAACCATTGGGAAAGCTGGCCGCGATCCAGGGGAAAGCTTCAGCCAGGTGGGGTGAGCTCAGGAGCGCAAACAGATACGCACCCACGGCGAAGAATGCCACATAGCCCAAGTCCAGCAGACCGGCATAGCCGACCACGATGTTCAGGCCCAGCGCCAACAGCACGTAGAGCAAGGCCATATCAACGATGCGCACCCAGGCGTTGCCGCCTTGCTGCAAGAACAGCGGCAGCACCAGCAAGGCCACCGCAACAAAGAGAAAGGTGAAAAATTTATTTTGTTTCATGATGTTCTCCAGGCGTCAAGCTCGATCCGCCACACGTTCCCCTAGCAGGCCTTGCGGACGCAGGGTGAGCACGAAGATCAGGACGATGAAGGCAAAGATGTCGGAGTACTGGCTGCCCAGGACGCCACCCGTCAGAGGCCCGATGTAGCCGGCGCCGATGGATTCGATCAGGCCCAGCAAGATACCGCCCAACACGGCACCACCCAGATTGCCAATTCCGCCGAACACAGCGGCCGTGAAGGCTTTGAGGCCCGGCAGGAAACCCATGGTGTGCTGCGCCGTGCCGTAGTTGGACGCGTACATGACACCGGCCAAGGCGGCCAGAATGGCGCCGATGATGAAGGTCGCGGAAATCACGGTGTCGGGCTTGACGCCCATGAGACTGGCCACACGTGGGTTCTCAGCGGTGGCCCGCATGGCGCGGCCCAGGCGGGTGTAGTTCACCACGTACATCAAGATGGCCAGCGACACCGCCGTGGCGCCAAGGATGAAAATCTGGGTGACCGTGATCACAGCACCGCCCATTTGCAGGGGCTCCGAGGGCAACAGGGTCGGGAAGGCCTTGTAGTTAGGCTTCCAGATCATCATGGCCAGGGTTTGCAGCAGGATCGACATGCCGATGGCGGTGATCAGCGGTGCGAGCTTGGGCGAATTGCGCAGTGGACGGTAGGCGATTTTCTCAATCGCGAAGTTCAAGGCGCTGCAGACCACGAAGGCGATCAGCAGGGAGATCAAGAGCATGGCCCAGCCCGGCGTGCCGGGCATGGATTCCTGCATCAGGACGATGATGGTCCAGCTCGTCAGAGCCCCCACCATCAACACTTCGCCGTGCGCAAAGTTGATCAAGTTGATGATGCCGTACACCATGGTGTAGCCCAGGGCGATCAAGGCGTACATGCTGCCTAGCACCAGACCATTGATGATCTGCTGTAGCAAGACTTCCATAAATAACTCCGGTTTTGTTGTTTGCCGGCTCCGGGTACACGCTTGTGGGCCTGCACCTGCAAGGCTTGTTTAAAAGTCAGCCCGCCGGGCCACGGATAGTGACCCGGCGGGCTGACCGGAGCGCGAATTGTAGCCATCGGTTACTAGCGAGATTCGGGCCAGCGTTCAGCACACTTAAAGTGTTTTCCCCCTTGCAAAAAAACAGGCGAGAGAGCCTTTGACTCAGGTCTTTGCTTCGAATGGAGCCTGTTTGCCAGACCGAGCTTCGGCATCCCGCTCGCGCAACTGAACCAGCTTCTCTGCAATCTTGACCTCCAGACCACGGGGAACCGGTTGGTACCACCGCGGCTCGGCCATGCCTTCCGGCAGATAGCTCTCCCCAGCGGCATACGCGTCGGGCTCGTCGTGCGCGTAGCGGTAAGCCTCGCCGTGGCCCAGCGTTTTCATGAGCTGGCTCGGCGCGTTGCGCAGGTGCGGCGGCACTTCACGCGAACGGTCTGACTTGATGAAGGCCTTGGCCTGCTTGTAGGCCGTGTAGCCGGCGTTGCTCTTGGGCGCCATGGCCAGATAAATGACGGCTTGCGCAATGGCCAGTTCGCCCTCGGGAGATCCCAAGCGCTCAAAGGTGGTGGCCGCGTCGTTGGCAATTTGCAGAGCCCGCGGATCGGCCAGGCCGATGTCTTCCCAGGCCATACGCACCACGCGGCGCGATAAGTAACGCGCGTCTGCACCACCATCGAGCATGCGGCACAACCAATACAGGGCGGCATCGGGATTGGAGCCACGCACTGATTTGTGCAGCGCCGAGATCTGGTCGTAAAAGTTGTCCCCGCCTTTGTCAAAACGGCGGGCGTTGAGCGTGAGCGCATTTTGCAAAAAGGCGGCGTCGATCAAGCTCACACCCGCCGCATGGGCGGCATTAGCCGACTGCTCCAGCAGGTTCAGCAAGCGACGCGCATCACCGTCGGCATAACCCACCAAGGTATTTGTAGCGGCCTCGTCAAGGTCAAGCTCGGGCAAGTGCAAGGTACGTGCGCGCTGCACCAGCAACTGCAATTCCTCGTCGCTCAAGGCTTGCAGCACATACACCTGGGCCCTGGACAGCAGGGCCGAGTTCACTTCAAACGAAGGATTTTCAGTGGTCGCGCCAATCAACACCACCAAGCCCGACTCCACAAAAGGCAACAAGCCGTCTTGCTGGCTTTTGTTGAAGCGGTGAATCTCATCGACAAACAAAATCGTCTTGCGGCCTAGAGCCAGATTTTGCTGGGCCTGCTCCATGGCCGCACGGATGTCCTTGACACCCGAAAACACGGCCGACAGCGCAATGAATTCATAGCCAAAAGCACTGGCCGTCAGACGCGCCAAGGTGGTCTTGCCCACGCCGGGCGGGCCCCACAGAATCATGGAATGCGGCTTGCCCGACTCGAAGGCCAGGCGCAGCGGTTTGCCCGGGCCGATCAAATGGGACTGGCCGATCACTTCGTCCAGGGTGCGCGGACGCAGAGCCTCGGCCAAGGGCGCCAGCGGCGCTTTTTCAAACAGGTCAGCCATGCAAATTCGGACGAAAGCTCAGATCACGGACGAATCACGTCCGCACCTGGGGGAGGCTTGAACTGAAAGAAAGACGCGGTCAAAGGCGGGTTGGCCTCGAAGCTGGAAAAGCTCATGCGCGAGCGCTGCCCGAAGCTGTCCAAGATGTCCAGCGCAGCCAGTTCACTGCCGCGTGGTGTGACGCGAAAACCCACCTGAATGCGCTGCACCTGCCCCTCGCGCGCCTTGGGCTCGGCTTGCACCCACTGCAAGCCTTCAGCCGAGGGCAAGGCGCTCAGCTTGAAGTCCGCTTGCAGAGCCTTGAGGTCGGGCGCAGCCGATATCACGGCGGCCGGGGTACCGCTGAGTACCTGAGACAGATTGCGCACCGTGACCTGGTTCAGGTCCAGGTCGTGCAGCCAAAGGTTTTGGCCATCGGCCACGATCAGTTGCTCGAAAGGCTTTTGGTACACAAAGCGAAACCGGTTCGGACGCAAGAATTCAAACGTGCCGCTTGATGTTTTGCTGCGCACAGTCTGGCCTTCTCGCGCCGGGGCAGTGACCACCTGGGTGAAAGCGGCGCGGCCGCTGCGTGTTTCAGTGACAAAGCGCTCGAGCGCTTGCAGGCCGGACGCGGCACTGTCAGGCCCCGCTTGTGCCCAGGCAGCCCCGGGCAAGCCATGGGCCAAAGCAAGCACAGAGAAAGCTGCAAAGCGGCACAGGCGTGTCAGGCTGGGAAAGTAAAAGGTCATGAACTGCTTATTCCGTGCGCGCCGGCACCAGGATTTCGCGCTGGCCGCTGCCCGACATGGAACTGACCACGCCGGCATTTTCCATTTCCTCGAGCATGCGAGCGGCGCGGTTGTAACCGATCTTCAGGTGCCGCTGCACCAGCGAGATGGAGGCCTTGCGGTGCTTGAGCACCACCTCCACCGCCTGGTCATACATGGGGTCTTTTTCGGCCGACGAGTCACCGCCCTCGCCCAACTCGCCATCGCCGTCCACGGTGCCCCCTTCCAGCACACCGTCGATGTAATTCGGCTCGCCTTGCTGCTTGAGGTAGGCCACCACGCGGTGCACTTCCTCGTCACTCACAAAAGCGCCGTGTACCCGGACCGGCAGCCCTGTGCCGCTGGGCATGTAGAGCATGTCGCCCATGCCCAGCAGAGCTTCGGCGCCCATCTGGTCCAGGATGGTGCGGCTGTCGATCTTGCTGGACACCTGAAAGCTCAAACGTGTCGGGATGTTGGCCTTGATGAGGCCTGTGATCACGTCCACACTGGGGCGTTGCGTGGCCAGCACCAAGTGAATGCCGGCCGCCCTCGCCTTTTGCGCCAGTCGCGCAATCAATTCTTCAATCTTCTTGCCCACGACCATCATCAGATCGGCCAACTCATCGATCACCACCACGATGAAAGGCAGTCGGTCCAAAGGCTCAGGCTGCTCAGGCGTCAGGCTGAAGGGGTTGTAGATCAGCTCTTCGCGCTCGGCAGCTTCGTCAATCTTGGTGTTGTAACCCGCCAAGTTACGCACGCCCAGCTTGCTCATGAGCTTGTAGCGGCGCTCCATCTCGGCCACGCACCAATTCAGGCCATGCGCGGCTTGCCGCATGTCGGTCACCACGGGCGAGAGCAAATGCGGAATGCCTTCGTAGACGCTCATTTCAAGCATCTTCGGATCGATCAAAAGCAAACGCACGTCCTTGGCGTCGGCCTTGTACAAGAGGCTCAGGATCATGGCGTTGATACCGACCGACTTGCCCGAGCCGGTCGTGCCCGCCACCAGGCAGTGCGGCATCTTGGCCAGGTCGGCCACCACGGCGTTGCCGCCGATGTCCTTGCCCAGGCCAATGGTCAGCAGTGAGCGAGCTTCGTTGTAGATTTGCGAGCCCAGAATCTCGCTGAGCTTGATGGACTGGCGCTTGGCATTGGGCAATTCCAAGGCCATCAGGTTCTTGCCCGGAATGGTCTCGATGACGCGAATCGACACCAGGCTCAACGCCCGCGCCAAGTCCTTGGCCAAGTTCACGACTTGAGAACCCTTGACACCTGTGGCCGGTTCAATTTCATAGCGCGTGATGACAGGGCCAGGCGCGGCGGCAATCACGCGCACCTCGACACCGAAATCCTTGAGCTTTTTCTCGATCAGGCGCGAGGTCATCTCCAGCGTCTCGGGCGACACCGTTTCTTGGCGGCTCAAGGCGCTGTCAAGCAAATCAACTTGCGGCAGCTTGGAGTCAGGCATCTCGGTAAAAAGCGGCTTTTGCCGCTCTTTGGCCACGCGTTCGCTTTTAGGAATGTCGACGAACGTTGGCTCGATCAACACCGGCGCGGGATGATGTTCTTCAATCTCGACACGCTCTTCCAGCAACACTTCTTCACGCTCGCGGGCCGCCGCCCTGCCCACGGCCATGTCTTCGGCAACTTCGCGTTTTTCACGGCGCGAGGCCACGAACTCATCAATCCAGGCGCCTATGCGCTGAGCCGTGTGGGCCCAGGAAAAACCGAACACCACGGAAACGCACAGGACCGCAAGGGCAATCCAGGCCAAGCAAGAGCCGGTAAAGCCAAGCCATTTAACGCTGACGCTGCCAGCCAGGTAGCCCAGCACACCGCCGGCGTGACCCGGCAATCGAAGCTCAAAGCGGTAAAGCCGCGACCACTCGAGCGCGCAACTCGCAAGTAACAAGGCCACCAGGCACAACCAGAACCGGGCCCTGGCCACAGGTGCATGGGCCGATGGCACCACGTCACCGCGCAGCCAACGCCCCAAGGACTTCAGCCAGTGCTGCAAGGCTGCCGCCAGCAGCCACCAAACGGAAAAACCCAGCAAGAAAAAACTCGCATCTGACAACCAGGCACCAAACCGCCCGCCCCAGTTGAGCGCACCCACAAGACTTGGCCCAGAGACGGCCCCACTGGTAGACCAAGCCGTGTCCTGTGGACTGTGGCTGAGCAATGCAACAGCCCAAAATACCAAGGCCAGCAAACCCGCCGTCAGCGCCAGTTCCTGGGCAAAACGGCCCAGCCCCACAGGTGCCACGTCTGTGCTGCCTGAACCTTTTGTCAATGTATCGAGTGAGTAAGTCATGGATCACTTTCAAGCTTACCGCACTTGCTCCTGGGCTCATCGGGCCGACTCGGCCCTGCTTAGCGTCTGAGTTCCTACAATCACATCCTTCTCCCCGCACTTTGCCGGTGCCCGTTCGCTTTTATTTTCGCTTCCAAGACTTTCAAAATGAAACATTCCAAGGTCCTCATCCTGGGCTCAGGCCCTGCTGGTTACACCGCAGCGGTGTACGCGGCGCGCGCCAACTTGCAACCCGTGCTCATCACAGGCATCGCCCAAGGCGGTCAGTTGATGACCACCACCGACGTCGACAACTGGCCAGCTGACCCGCTGGGCGTGCAAGGTCCCGAACTGATGCAACGCTTTTTGGAGCATGCCGAGCGCTTCAAGACGGAAATCATTTTTGACCACATCAACAAGGTTGACTTCAGCCAGCGCCCCTTCACGCTGACGGGCGACAGCGGCACCTACACCTGCGATGCACTGATCCTGGCTACGGGCGCCTCGGCCAAATATTTGGGCCTGGAGTCTGAAAGCGCGTTCATGGGCCGCGGCGTTTCAGGCTGCGCCACGTGCGACGGCTTTTTCTACCGAGAGCAAGAGGTCTGCGTCGTTGGTGGCGGCAACACGGCCGTCGAAGAAGCGCTGTATTTGTCCAACATCGCCAGCAAAGTCACACTGGTGCATCGCCGGGACAAGTTCAAGGCCGAAGCCATCCTGATCGACAAGCTGCATGAGAAAGTGGCAGCTGGGAAAATAGAGCTGAAGACCCACCGCACGCTGCAAGAAGTGCTGGGCGATGCCTCTGGCGTAACAGGCGTGCGCCTGCAAAACACAGAAGACGGCAGCACCGAAGACCTGATGCTCAAAGGCTGCTTCATTGCCATCGGCCACCATCCGAACACCGACATTTTTCAGGGCCAGCTTGAGATGAAGGACGGCTACATCGTCACCAAGAGTGGCTTGCAAGGCTTTGCCACCATGACGAGCGTGCCCGGCGTTTTTGCCGCAGGCGATGTGCAAGACCATGTGTACCGCCAGGCCATCACCAGCGCCGGCACGGGCTGCATGGCGGCGCTGGATGCACAGCGCTTTTTGGAGCAACAGGCCTGACATCCCTTCGGCTTGTCGAGCCAGGTTTTACGGGGCCGACTTTTCAGGCTATACTCGCTGGCTTAGCCGGAATATGCGGGGCTTTTCCTTGAGAACATCGAGGGCAAGCCATTCAAAGCCGGCATCCGACTTTTAAATTTTTTACGGAGAGTGCTCATGGCACGCGTCTGTCAGGTAACGGGCAAAGGCCCGATGGTGGGAAACAATGTTTCTCACGCTAACAACAAAACCAAACGCCGGTTCATGCCTAATCTGCAGTACCGCCGTTTCTGGGTCGAGAGCGAGAACCGCTGGGTGCGTCTGCGCATCACGAGCGCTGGCCTGCGACTGATCGACAAAAAGGGCATCGACGCGATCCTCGTGGATCTGCGCGCCCGCGGTGAAGTCTAAGGAGCACGAACATGGCGAGCAAAGGCGGACGCGAAAAAATCAAGCTGGAATCAACTGCCGGCACTGGTCACTTCTACACGACCACTAAAAACAAGAAGACTACTCCTGACAAGATGCTGATCATGAAATTTGATCCTAAAGCACGCAAGCATGTCGAGTACAAGGAAATCAAGCTGAAGTAATTCAGCCTGACAGGTGCGCAAGCACCGCCTAATCAACCCGCCGGAATTCGTTCCAGGCGGGTTTTTTATTGCCTGGTCATCGGCAATCAAACCGATTTGCATGCGCACGGCTACAGACCGATGACCCCTGGCAATACAGAATCCGGAACCGCTCCACATTGTGGTGATCAACCCACCTAGCTGTCCATTGCGGCCGCCCCCCCCAGTTTCAGCAGCGGCATTGGATGATGCATACACACCTCCCTCCGCTAAAACACCAGACGTAAAAAAGCCACCCGAAGGTGGCATTTTTTGCAAGTGCAAATACCTTGCGTCAGGCGCGTGCTGAACGCAGCTTCGCAGAGAACTCCTGCAAGGCGGCAATTCCGCTTTCTTCAGCGCGGCGGCACCAGGCCTGCAAATCTCCAGCGAGTTGCTCGCGCGATGCCGAGGTACTCATCCACATCTGGCGCAGCTCCTCCCGCATGGTGACCATTTTGTCCAGCACAGGGTGCTCTGCACGGACTTGGGCCAATTGAGGGCGAGCGGCGGCGGGGACTTTGTCGTCGTCGCGGTGCAGCCAACGGTTCGCCAGTTTAAGGGCCGACACATCAGCCTGACGAGCCTTCAGTGCTTGGATTTCAGCTTTGCCAGCGCGGCGCAGTTCACGCGCATAGCGGGCCATGACTTCGTAGCGATGGGCAATCAAGGCCTCGAGGGTCTTCTCGTCTGCCACGGGTTGGATGCTTCCCAACTGAAGCTTGGGCGGCACCTTCTTGACGCTGGCCAGCCCGAAGGTCTTGAGGATGGTGATGTACATCCAGCCGATGTCAAACTCATAGGGTTTGATGGACAGCTTGGCAGAAGTCGGGTAAGTGTGGTGGTTGTTATGCAACTCTTCACCGGCAATGATGATGCCCCAAGGCGAAATATTGGTGCTTGCGTCTGGTGCCTCAAAGTTGCGGTAACCCCAGAAGTGGGCAGCGCCATTGATGATGCCGGCCGCCATGATGGGCGTCCAGGCCATCTGCACTGCCCAGACCGTCAGTCCCGCTGCGCCGAAGAGCGCCAAGTCAATGATCATCATGAGGCCAACACCCTGCCACGAATAGCGGGTGTACAGGTTGCGCTCAATCCAGTCATTCGGCGTACCGTGGCCAAAACGAGCCATGGTTTCCAGGTTTTTGGACTCGGCGCGGTACAACTCAGCGCCTTGCGTCAGCACTTTTTTGATGCCGTGAACATGCGGGCTATGCGGGTCTTCGGCTTGCTCGCACTTGGCGTGGTGCTTGCGGTGGATGGCTGCCCATTCTTTGGTGACCTGACCAGTCGTCAGCCATAGCCAAAAACGGAAGAAGTGCGAGGCAATGGGATGCAAGTCCAGCGCGCGGTGCGCCTGGTGACGGTGCAGGAAGACCGTCACGCTGATCATGGTGATGTGGGTGACCGCTAAGGTGAACAGCACAATTTGCCACCAGGCGAGGTTCCACAAGCCGTGAGCCAACCAATCCAAGGCGGCGTCAAACAAAATCATAAGAGTCCTTGTAAAGCGTTCGCAGCGGCCCGCCCCAAAGGGCTTGCTTGCTGAACACCCCGTATTGTAGGGCGAGCCCGGAAAAACACCAAGCCCGGCCTTTTAGCGCGAAAAAGCAAGTCCAGCCGCTAAGTCCTCACTTCACGCCGGCATTTTTGGAGAACTAACGCCAAAAATTGGACTCAGCCTTAAGAGTTTTGCCTTCGCTCAGCGCTTTTCCCATACGGCGGCAAAGAATCCGTCGGTGTGATGACGGTGCGGCCAGAGGCGCAGAAATGGGCCAGCGCACAAATCCTCGGGCGCCGCCTCAACGCCAACTTGGCCAAGCAGCTCAGGGACAGGCAGGGCTTGGAAGTCTTCGTGCGCCGAGGTGAAGGCTTCAGCAATCTGTTCGTTTTCTTCGCTCAGCAGGCTGCAGGTCGCGTAAACCAGACGACCACCGGGCTTGAGCAGACGGGCTGCACTGGCCAAAATCGCGGCTTGCAGCTTGGCTTGCTCAGCAATCACCTTAGGGTTCTGGCGCCATTTGAGGTCGGGGTTGCGCCTGAGCGTGCCCAGGCCAGAGCAAGGCGCGTCCACCAGCACGCGGTCGATCTTGCCTGCCAAGCGCTTGATGCGGTCATCTCGCTCATGGGCGATGGCCACTGGATGGACATTGGACAGGCCGCTGCGCGCCAGGCGCGGTTTGAGCGCGTCCAGACGGTGACCCGAGGTGTCAAAGGCATACAAGCGACCAGTGTTGCGCATGCTCGCACCCAGCGCCAAGGTTTTACCGCCGGCGCCGGCGCAGAAATCAACCACCATTTCGCCTCGTTTCGCATCGACCAACAGGGCCAGTAATTGCGATCCCTCGTCCTGCACTTCAATAGCGCCACGCGTGAAGACATCAAGCTTGCCAAGCTGCGGCTTGCCCGTCAGGCGCAAGCCCAAGGGCGAATACGGCGTTAGGGCGGCGTCGATTCCCGCCTTTTGCAGCTCTTTCAAGACCTCGGGCCGTTTGTCTTTGAGTGCGTTCACTCGCAAGTCCAGCCCTGCCGGCGCATTCAAGCTTTCAACCAATGGCCAAAAATCGTCGCCCAGCTGCGGCTTGAGGGAATCCACCAGCCACTGCGGCAAGTTGTGCCTGTGCAAGTCCATCAGGTCGTCGGCCTTGACCTTGTCACAGTCGCTGAGCCAGGTTTTTTCTTGCGGCGTCAAGGCGCCCATCAAAAAGTCGCGATCACCACCAAAGCCCAGGATGGCCAGGCGGCGCTCCAAGGCGCCGCTGCCGTGCTGGGCCAGGTAGGTAAACAGGGACTTTTTGCGCAGCACGGCATACGCCGTCTCCGCGACCGCATGACGCTCGCGAGGGCCTAAGCGCTGCTCGCGGAAATGGCGGGAGACCACCATGTCGGTGGGATGTTCGAATCGGAGGACCTGCTTGAGGAGCGCGGAACAACTGTCTAATAAGGCTTGAGGATGCATCCAGGCATTGTCCCACCCTTGCCTGCCTAGCGCCGCAACACCCTGCACGGATGAATGATGAACGAGCCACTTCCCGAACTGATTGAAACGCCACCGGGCCTGTACCGGCATTACAAGGGCCTGATGTACGAAGTCTTGGGCACGGCACGCCACAGCGAGAGCTTGGAGGCCATGACGCTGTACCGCGCGCTCTACGGCGAGCGGGGCCTGTGGGTGCGGCCGGCTGCGATGTTTGGCGAAGAAGTGACGATTGACGGCGTACAGCAGCCCCGCTTTAGCCGCCAGCCGGACTGAGGGCGCCGATAATCGCGGGTTATGTCCGAAACACCCGAAATCGAAAAGCAGGTCAAGCGCCGCCGCACGTTTGCCATCATTTCTCACCCTGACGCCGGCAAAACCACGCTGACCGAAAAGCTGCTGCTGTTCTCGGGCGCGATTCAGATCGCCGGCTCTGTGAAGGCGCGCAAGGCTGCACGCCACGCCACCAGCGACTGGATGGAGATCGAAAAGCAGCGGGGCATTTCTGTGGCCTCGTCGGTGATGCAGATGGAATACCGCGATTGCGTCATCAACTTGCTGGACACACCCGGTCACCAGGACTTTTCTGAAGACACCTACCGCGTGCTGACCGCCGTGGACGCCGCGCTGATGGTGATTGACGCGGCCAATGGCGTGGAGCCACAAACCCGCCGCCTCTTGCAGGTCTGCCGCGCGCGCAACACGCCCATCCTGACTTTCGTCAACAAGATGGACCGTGAGGTGCAGGACCCCATGAGCGTGATGGACGAGATCGAGCAAGAACTCGGCATGACCGTCGTACCTTTCACCTGGCCGGTGGGCATGGGCAAGCTGTTTCACGGCGTGTATGACCGGCGCGAAAAACGCATGCGCGTCTTCAGCCCTGGCGAGGACAAAGCCGGCGGGGACGATGAAATTTTGGCTGGCCTGGACAACGCCGAGGCGGCTAAGCGCTTTGGCTCCGAATTCACGCAGGCGCAAGACGAGCTCGAACTGCTCAACGGCGCATCCCCAGAGTTCGACCGCGATGCTTTCTTGAGCGGCAAGCAAACGCCCATGTTCTTTGGCTCAGCCATCAACAACTTTGGCGTGCAGGAAGTGCTGGACGCGCTGGTGGACTTGGCGCCGGCGCCGGCCGAACGCCCCGCCATTCAGCGCGTGGTGAAACCCGAAGAGAAAAAGTTTTCAGGCGTGGTCTTCAAGATCCAGGCCAATATGGATCCGGCACACCGCGACCGCATTGCCTTTTTGCGCGTGGCCAGTGGCGAGTTCACGCGCGGCATGCGACTGAAGGTGGTGCGCAGCGGCAAAGAACTGCGGCCCAACACGGTGGTGAGCTTCATGAGCCAGCGCCGCGAATTGCTGGATACCGCCTTTGCCGGCGACATCATCGGCATTCCGAACCACGGCGTTTTGCAGCTGGGCGACACGCTGACCGAAGGCGAGGCCTTGCAGTTCACCGGCCTGCCCTTCTTTGCGCCTGAGATGTTCCGCGTGGTTGAAGTGGCGGATCCGCTGCGCAGCAAGCAGCTGCGCGCAGGCCTAACGCAGCTCGGAGAAGAAGGCGCGATTCAAGTGTTCCGGCCAATCGCCGGTTCTTTGTTGCTCTTAGGCGCTGTCGGCCAGCTGCAATTTGAGGTGGTGGCGCACCGGCTGGAACATGAATATGGCGTCAAAGCCCGCATCATGGGCAGCAACTTCAATCTGGCGCGCTGGGTCACGTCGGACGACGCCAATGAGCTGAAGAAGTTCATGGACGCCAACGCGCACCGGGTGGCGCTGGACGCCGTTGACGCACCCACGCTGCTGGTGGACCACAGCGCCACCTTGCGCGCGGTGGAGCAGCAGTGGCCGAAGATCAAGTTCCACGCGCTGCGCGAGCACGCCGGCTTGGTTTTTCAGTCGCGCATGTAAGCCGGCAGACGCGGTAAACGCGGCAACAGCTCGCGCACCGCCTGCGGATAGACCAAGTGCTCTTGCGTGAGCACGCGCGCCGCCAGCGCATCGGGCGTGTCACCGGACATCACCGGCACGACCGCCTGCGCCAGGATTTCACCGTGGTCCAACTCTGCTGTGACTTGGTGAACGGTGGCCCCCGCCACTTTGCAGCCCATCTCGATGGCACGGCGATGCGTGTCCAGTCCGGGGAAAGCGGGCAGGAGCGACGGGTGAATATTGATCAGCCTGCCCGCGTAATGCCCCACGAAGCCGGGCGTCAGGATGCGCATGAAGCCGGCCAGCACCACCAGCGCGGGCTGATAAACGTCAATGACTTCTTGCAAAGCCGCGTCGAAAGCATCGCGTGAGCCGAAATCCTTGTGGCTCAACACTTGGGTAGGGATGCCGAAGCCTTTCGCCAGCGCCAAGCCGCCCGCCTCTGGCTTGTTGCTGACCACTGCAGCCACCCGCGCGCCCAGGCAGCGCTGCCAGTCTTCTTTTTGCGCGGCGCGCACCAGCGCGGCCATGTTGGAGCCTCCGCCGGAGATCAGGATCACGATGTTTTTGGTTTCGCCTCGGCGATCAACTCTGTCTTGCATAGGCACTAGTTTAGAGGCCGGGCTCAGCGGCACCGGCACCGTTGAGCTGCGCCAAGGCCTTCACACGCGACAGATTTTGTCTCGACAGGGACAAGTTGGCAGCTGCGGGCATGCTAAAAATGCAGGCTAACGCAGCCCGGAGACCCGCACGCCATGGACCTCGCCTTCACCCCTGAAGAACAACAATTTCGCGACGATATTCGCGCCTGGGTCAAGTCGCACTTGCCCGCTGATATTTCACACAAGGTGCACAACGCCCTGCGGCTTTCCAAGGAAGACATGCAGCGCTGGGCGAAGATTTTGGGCAAGCAAGGCTGGCTGAGCCACGGCTGGCCCAAAGAGTTTGGCGGCCCGGGCTGGAACGCCGTGCAAAAGCATTTATTTGAAGAAGAATGCGCGCTGGCCGGTGCGCCGCGCGTCGTGCCATTTGGCCCGGTCATGGTGGCGCCAGTCATCATGGCTTTCGGCAATGCGGAACAGCAGCAGCGCTTCTTGCCTGGCATTGCCAGCGGCGAAGTGTGGTGGAGCCAGGGCTACAGCGAGCCGGGTGCGGGCTCAGATTTGGCTTCGGTCAAATGCAAGGCTGAACGTCAAGGCGACAAGTACATCGTCAACGGACAGAAGACCTGGACCACGCTGGGTCAGCACGGCGACTGGATTTTTTGCCTGGTGCGCACCAGCAATGAAGGCAAGCCGCAAACCGGCATTTCCTTCTTGTTGATTGACATGAAATCCCCGGGCGTGAGCGTACGCCCCATCGTCTTGCTGGATGGTGAAGCAGAGGTCAATGAAGTCTGGTTTGACAACGTCGAAGTACCAGCCAACAACTTGATCGGCGAGGAAAACAAGGGCTGGACTTACGCCAAGCACCTGCTCAGCCACGAGCGCACCAACATCGCCGATGTGAACCGGGCCAAGCGCGAACTCGAACGGCTCAAGCGCATTGCCAAAGCTGAAGGCGTGTATGACGACATGCGTTTTCGCGACGAAATTGCGAAGCTCGAAGTCGATGTCGTGGCGCTTGAAATGCTGGTGCTGCGCGTGCTGTCGGCTGAAAAAACGGGCAAGAACTCGCTGGACATTGCAGGCCTTTTGAAGATTCGCGGCAGTGAAATCCAACAGCGCTACAGCGAATTGATGATGCTGGCCGCCGGTCCCTTCAGCCTTCCCTTCATTGAAGATGCGATGGAAGCTGGCTGGCAAGGCGACTACCCGGGCAGCGCCGTGCATTGCGCCCCACTCGCATCCACCTACTTCAACATGCGCAAGACCACCATCTATGGCGGCAGCAATGAAGTGCAGCGCAACATCGTCGCGCAAACCGTTCTCGGCTAAGCGTTAGGCCAAAGATTGAGCTAAGGAAACACCATGGATTTCGATTTTTCAGACGACCAGATTCAACTTGGCGATGCGGTTCGCAAATGGGTGGACAAGGGCTATGACTTTGACCGCCGCCGCCAGATTGCCAAGGCGGGCGGTTTTTCGCGCGACGCATACGCTGAGTTGGCCGACTTGGGACTGACCGGCTTGTACGTGCCTGAATCGCACGGCGGCCTGGGCATGGGCCCGGTGGAAGGCATGGTAGTGATGCAGGAGCTAGGGCGCGGCTTGGTGCTGGAGCCACTGGCGCAAACCTTGATAGCTTCGGCCCTGCTCAATGCCTGGGCGCCCGAAGCCTTGAAAACCCGATGGCTTGCGCAACTGGCCTCTGGCGAGGCGCTGGTGGTGCTGGCTTATCAGACACGCGGTTCGCGCTATCAGCTGGACCGTTGCACGACGCAAGCTGAAGAAGAGAACGGCGGCTGGGCACTCAGCGGCACACAAAGCCTGGTGCCGGTTGGCGACCAGGCTGATGCCTTTTTGATCCCCGCCGCGGTTGCTGGGCAGCAAGCGCTGTTCTTGGTCGAGCGCGCAGCCCATGGCGTCAGCACGCGCGGCTACGGCACCCAAGACGGTGGCCGCGCCGCCGAAGTGCATCTGGACAAGGCCGCAGCCAGCTTGGTGACCCTGGACGGTCTGGCCGCGCTGGAACACGCCATTGATGTTGGTATTGCGGCCACCTGCGCCGAGGCTGTGGGCGCTATGGACAAAATCGTGGCCATCACCGTGGACTATATGAACCAGCGCAAGCAGTTCGGCGTGCTCATCAGCAGCTTTCAGGCACTGCGACATCGGGTGGCCGACGTAAAAATGCAACTCGAGCTGGCCCGCTCAATGAGCTACTACGCCAGCCTCAAACTCAACGCGCTTACAGCTGAACGCGGCGCTGCCATGGCCCGCGCCAAGTACCAGCTAGGTCAATCGATGCGCTTTGTGGGCCAGCAATGCGTGCAGTTGCATGGTGGCATTGGCGTGACGGATGAATACCTTGTCAGCCACTATTTCAAAAAGCTCACGCAGCTGGAAATGACCTTTGGCGACAGCCTTCATCACTTGGGCCAGGTGTCAACACGCATGCGAGACACGGCCGGGGTCTTTGCCTGAGAGGTCTGCTCGACGCCTGCATGCCTTAATCCAGCGGGAGCATGCTCCGATAGGTGTCATGCAGTGCCTTAACCAGAGCAGCTTCGGTGGCATCCGTGGGCAAGATGAGCTGCCCGTCGTGAAAAGCCCGAATCCAGTTTGCCACTTGGCCAACCGTCGTTTTGTACTGAGGCAAGACGCTAGCAAAACCTTGCTCATCCAGCGGCATGGATTCATGACGCAGGGCGCGCACAAAACTCTCCACCACATCGTCCACGTGGACCAAAGTGAGCGGGGCCGCAGGGTCATTGATCTGAAGTGGCAAGCCGCGGGCAGCATTGTGGCAAAAGGTCGCCACAGCAGAGTTGTAATTGGGGCGAGACCAGCGGCCAAAGACGTTCGGCAAACGGTAAAGCCAAACTTGAATCTGCTTGACCAAGGACAGATGGTGCAAGGCGTCTTCCGCAGCGCGTTTGCTTTGACCATATGGACTATCGAGCGCAGCATGTATGGAAGAGCTGAAAATCAGCTGTTGGCCTTCGCGCGGCTCGCTGGCTTGCAGGGCCGCACACAAAGCATCGGTCAGCGCCAGATTGCCCTGCATGAATTGCTCTGGCAGCGGCGGCCGGTTGACGCCGGCCAAATGAAAGATGCAGTCGGCACGAGGGGCAAATCTGTAAAGGTCTTCCACACTGTTTTGGCGGGTGTAGGTGATGACCTGAACATCTGGCATGCTCAGCAATCGGACAATCAGGTTTCTGGCCACGAAGCCGTCGCCACCCGTGATTAAAACCAACATCCCCTCACTCCTCCGTCGCAACACTTTCGCCGCACAAGATGGCCTGGACAAAGCGCAACTTGAGCAGCAGGTCATTCATTCCGTCAACGTCAAGTCGAAGGGTGTTGTGCGAGTTGTAATCGACCGCTTCCGTGATCCCTAGTTCCCCCTTCTCAAAATACTTGTCGTAGTTCAGGTCGCGCAGGTCAGGGGGCACACGGTAATAGCCTTCCATGTCCTCTGCCACAGCCCGCTCTTCACGTGACAGCAAAACTTCGTAGAGCTTTTCACCGTGACGCGTTCCGATGAACTGAATCGGGTGATCAGGGCAACCGAGCAGTCGCGTCAAGGCTTGCGCGAGGGTGTCAATGGTGGCTGCTGGTGCCTTTTGCACAAAGATATCACCCGGCCGGCCATGCTCAAACGCGTAAAGAACCAGATCCACCGCATCATCAAGGGTCATCATGAACCGGGTCATGTTGGGGTCCGTGATGGTTAAAGTCTTGCCCGCGCGAATCTGGTCCACAAACAAGGGGATCACAGAACCTCGTGAGGCCATCACATTGCCGTAGCGCGTCAGGCAGATGACGGTCTTTGAAGCGTTCCTGGCTTTGGCCACCACGACTTTTTCCATCATGGCCTTGCTGGTGCCCATGGCGTTGATGGGGTAGACGGCCTTATCGGTGCTTAAACAGACCACCCTCTTGACACCACAACTGATGGACGCTTCCAAGACATTTTCAGTGCCCAGCACATTGGTCTTGACCGCTTCCAGAGGAAAAAACTCACACGACGGCACTTGTTTAAGCGCCGCGGCGTGATAGACGAAGTCGGAGCCCCTCACGGCATTGAGAACGGACTGGTAGTCGCGCACATCGCCGATGTAGAACTTGAGCTTGGGATCGTTGTAGCGCTTGCGCATGTCGTCCTGCTTTTTCTCATCCCGGCTGAGAATGCGGATTTCTGCAAGGTCCGAGTTCAGAAACCGCCGCAAGACAGCATTGCCGAACGAACCCGTACCGCCGGTGATCAGCAGCGTTTTATTCTTGAACACACTCGTCCTTTCGCTTGTGAGCACTGACCTTGATGGCGGCTCTGTAAATGGCATCTTTTTGATCAGCAGAGGGGTAATTGATCAACACCGCCTTGTAGGGCCCCTTGAATACAAAAAGGCTTCCGGCTGCGGCACCCACGACACCGCAGGTCTCAAACAACTGCATCAGGTGCTCATGCGTGCCAGCTCCACCGAGAAAGCTCAGGGGGATGGAGACTGCAGTTCGCAAGCTCTTGGCCAAGACCAAGTCATAGCCCTGCATGCTGCCGTCTCGGTCTACCGAATTGACAATCAATTCGCCCGCACCCAGCCGGACCATGTCAGCTGCAAACTCCATGGGATCGTGCGCGTGGCGCGCCTTGCCGTTATGAGTGACTAGCTCGTAGCCCTTGCTCCACAGGCCTTTTTTGGCTCTGACATCCATGACCACCACCACGCTCTGGCGGCCAACGGCATCGGCCATCCGGGAAATCAGGCTTGGATCGCGAACAGCAGCCGCGCTCACTGCGACCTTCTCCACCCCCAAACCGGATATGCGTTTGACTTGCTCCACGGTGGTCACGCCGCCGCCGTAGCACAGAGGCATACGGCATTCCGCAGCCAGGCTCTCAATCAAGCGGTAATCAGGTTCCCGCGCCTGGACCGTCGCGTCAATGTCAAAGACAGCCAGTTCGTCCGCTTCTTTTTCATTGAATATCCGAACGGCATTGATCGGATCGCCCACGTATTTGGCTTGAGTGAATCCCACCGTTTTGACCAATCCGCCCTGATGAATCAGGAGGCTGGGAATGATTCTCGGCCTCAGCATGCAGGCATCTCCGCAAAGTTCTTGAGCAATTGCGCTCCCCAGCGATGACTTTTCTCTGGATGAAATTGCACGCCCCAGACATGGTCTGAATTGACTGCACAAGCAAAAGGCTGGCCGTACTCCGCCGTGGCTACGGCCTCATCGGGCGTGCTGCACTCAAAGTAATAGGAGTGCAGAAAATAAAACCGTGCGTCTTGCTCAAGGTCCTTAAACAGCGGTGCATTCAGGCACGGCCTGACATCGTTCCAGCCCATGTGCGGGCGAGGCAGATCCTGTGCATCTGGCAGGCCTTCAAAAGAACGCACCTGGCCTCGGACCCAGCCAAGGCCGGGAAGTTGACCCTCGTCACTGCCGTCAGCCAACATCTGCATTCCCACGCAAACACCCAAGACGGGCGTCTTTAGCTCCCGCACCAAAAACTCAAGCTCGGGACGCATGCCAGAGGCATCCAACAGTTCCATGGCGTGGTCAAAGGCCCCGACGCCTGGCACGATCAGGCGCTTGGCGCCCGCCAGGTCGCGCGATGTGCGCGCCCTTACGCAGGGCAGGCCCAACTTTTTGTACATGTTGAGAAATGCCTGAACGTTCCCCAGGCCGTAATCGACGATGTGAATCATCGAAAGTACCTTTTCTCAAGCCCTAAAGCGCGCAGCAGGCTTGCCCCCAAACCAATCAACCAGCGCTTATTTTTGTAGTCGCGGAAGGTTTTGTTCTTGCCCTCAAACAAGGCCTGTAGCTGCTCGACCGTCAAACCAAGCTTGTTGGCCACGAATTCAAACTCTTGCTGCAAAAAGTGCTCATCCATCTCCGGTCGGGAAATTCGGCTTAAGGCCTCATCCCGGCCCATCTGGCCCGTCAAGATGAGGCTGGAGAAATGAGCCCGTCGCTTATGAAAGCCAAACTTCCGGGGCAACCAAAAATCTTCATAGAAACGCGTGAAACGCGATTCATGATGCTTGTGCTGGAAAGGCTTCCAACCGAAAAGACGGCCCAGCTCGGCCTCGGCGTCTTTCTTGACGAACGGCACAAGGTTCAAAGGTGCAAGCACCTGCATGCCCATGACTTTTTGATACCAGCCCTTGTAGACCAGGATGTCGACCAAGGGGAAAGTGGCCAAGGGCTTGCGACCATATTGCCGATGAATGTCACCGAATAAGGTTTTATCGATACCCAGATAGCCGCCCCACTCTTCTGGCTCTCGGCAACACTCGGTGGAGTAGTTCGAACCGGTAATAACGTACTTGATCCGGTGTTGGCGAGCAAACTTGTACAGGGAAGAAAAGAAAGCCGCGTCCTGCGGCAGATCCTGATCCGGGATCTGGGCATTTAAAAACGCCAACTGAAGATCCTTCATTTCTTCCCAGTTGATGACTTCGGTGTACAGATCCAAGCCCAGGCCATCCACCAGCTTTTCAATGTTGCCGACGGCTTGGTCTGTGTTCCAGCCCGCATCAACGTGAAACAAAAGAGGCCGCAAGCCCATCTTTTCCTTGGCCACGTAAGCTGCGTAAGAGCTGTCCAGCCCTCCTGAAAGGCCGATGATGCAGTCGAAATCGCGACCTTTCCCCTCGGCCCGGATCTTGTCTGCCATTACCATCAGCTGCGCCTGTCCAAGGGCATCCGTATCCCAGGAAGTTGCAATCGTGGAATCAAAATTGGTGCAGTAATTGCACTGACCGCTCTCGTCGAAAACGATGTGCGGGTCCGAGCTGTCCATGATGCAACGCCGGCAAACCCGATAAGACATTTTTGCCATCGTCAAAATTCTCTGTCAGCGTCTGGATGGGTTGCAGTCCCATTGATCAGAGCGCAATAAATTGCTTCAAACCGGTCCGCCATGACGGTGTCGGCATAGCGCTCGCGGGCAAACGCGACGCATTGCTCGGCTGGCTGAAGTAAAGACCGGTCCTTGCGGAACGACAGGACTTCCTTCTCCAGGGCATCCAGATCGCCGTAGGGAACAAAAATGCCGTAGCCCTGTGGTGCCACTTCACCGGGGGCTCCGGATTCAAATCCGATGACCGGTGTTCCGCAGGCCAGACTCTCGGCGCAGACCATTGAAAAGGTTTCCTTTTCACTGGTGAGAAGCAACACATCCGCCATGCTGTAAAACTGGGCCAGCTTGCTTTGGTCAAGCACAGGAACGAGCATGCGTACGTTTTCAGGCAACGGCTGGATCGGATTTTCAACTCCCACCATGACCAGCGTGATGGGCAAATGCAACCAGCGCTGCGCCAACTGCAAAGCCCACTGCCCCCCCTTGCGCTGGGAAAGCAAATCCGCGCCGACGCACAAGACCACCATCGCATGCTCGGGAATATTCAACTCACGTCTTAGCGCGACCGAATCACAGGGGCGAAAAACGTCGACATCGATACCGTTGAAAACCGTGTGCACCGGCTTGTCTGCCAACATCGAAAGTCGAACCCTGCGGCTCAGCCATTGGGATGGTGCCGTGATGGCCAGACGCGAGAAGCCGTGAAATGCGCGCTTCTTTTGACGGAACATGGCACGACTGAAGTCAAGTGCCCAACTTTTGGGATATTCACGCACCTGGGGGCAGCGCTCACATTCGGTTTTCCATTTGTCGCAAGTCATGGCGTAGCCGCACTTGCCCGTGTACATGAACTCGCAGTGAAATGTCCAGACAGTTGGGATCTTCAGGGCCTTGAGTTCACGCATAACACGGAAAATATTCAGGTAGTAGCCGTGCAGCTCGTGCAGGTGAACCACATCGGGCTGAAAACGGCGGAGTTCGTTGAGGAAATTGCGCGTCGCGAAAAAGGAGAACACGCCGTTCCAGCCCGTTAGTCGCGCGACGAAGGCGTGAAAGAGGAACTCCAACGGTGATGCGATACGTCTCACCCCGGGCTCACGCTGCTGCGGGCCACGACCATACAAAGCCAGTACCTCGTGACCCTGGGCCTGTAGTAAGGACGTAAGTGATCGGACCAGTTTGCCAGTGCTGCTACCGCCAAAGTGGACATCCAATTGGAGAATCTTCACGAGACCTCAGGTTTGACCCTGTTGAATCTCCAGACCTTTCGCCAACTTTGTCCAAGTTCATCCAGCTTCCCTTTGACATCGGGGTGGTGGCTGCGGGCGCGTTGAATGCCAAAGCTCACGTAAACCCAGATCAACAACAGAAAACCGCTCACCAAGGTGCTGATGATCATCGCGTTGCGATAGCTTGGCCCACTTTTACGGACGGCTGGTTCCGCTGGGTCCATGACTTGCACGACCAGGTCCTCTTTGCTGGCATCGATTTGCGCGAGCTCCGCCTGCTTGATCAGGTTCTCCAAAAGTTGGAGGTCGTAAAGATAGCTTCGGTACTTCTCGGGGTAGCTGCTATTGCCGGGCTGCTGCTTGTGGGCTTCTTCGACCTTTCTAAGTTGAGCCCGCAAACTGCTGAGCTCGCCATCAGCAAGTCGGTAATCCGGTGCTGTCGGGGCCAGGTAGCTGGCCAAGGCACGCAAGCGAATTTCCTGGCTCGTGATCGCGCCTTTGAGATTGGTGATCTCAGCCACTGACGAACCCATGTCCAGCTTGAGCATGTCGGCACTCATGCCGGTCTGCTTGAGTTCAGCTTCCTTGGCCCTCACGTTGACACGCATTTGTTCAACCTGCTTGGAGAGGAAAACCAGACGCGAACTCGCCTCGTTCACGCCATAGTCTGTAAGCATTTCCTGAAGGAGAACAGGGTAGAGATTGGCCAGTTCTGCCGCGCGTTGCGGACTCTTGTCCGTCACCTCCACAGTCACGATACCGTCTCTTCCGAGCTTGATCTCAGCCTGACTTCCCACGGCTTCGCGAATTTGATCTTTGGACTTGCCCGGGTATTGATCGGTCAAATTAAATTTAGCAATCAGGGCGTCGCGCAGACGGTTACTGGCCATGAACGCCAAGTAAATATCGGTCGGGTTACGCAAGCTCGCACCCAGCCCTCCGCCCAGACCTTGTAAACCCAGTGCACTCAAAGCACCAGAGCCCATACTCTGTGGTGGCTGTGGCGCAATAAATTTCACCATAGAGGTGAAACGCGGCGTCACCAAAAGGTAAACCAGCGCCGTGATCAAGGCACCAGCCAACAAGGGGCCCAACACCAGCAACCGTAAGTTGTCGGTGAAGACCCGGAGGAGATCAAGCAGACTCAGGTCTCCGGCTTGAGGCGATACAGATTCGGTCGAGTTGTCTGGGTTCATGTCGAAGGCTTGAAGGCAAGGTCTTGAAGACGCACCAATTGGAAAATTTGAGCGGAAGGCGTGACTCTCAATTGGTCAGGCTCTTGTAGGCAGCAGCGCCCAGGCCAAAGTTCAAAAGAATCGCAGACCAATCCTTGAGCGAACGAACCGCAAAACTGTAAATACCTTCACGATCGGTCTTGGATGGCACCACCACGGTATCGCCTGGCATCAGGCGAGTGCTTTCGAGGCTATTAAGGAAGTTCACGCTGCGTTTGTTCAAGGCACTGCCATCCGCGCGCAGCACAAACACCTCGGACATGTCGGCACCGTCCATTGGTCCGGCACGATCCAGCACGTCGCTCACACTGAGGTTTTCGCGATAGAGATAGGAGTTTTCATTGTTCACGTGGCCCACGACGGCCACGAAACCGGGCTGCGAGGGAATCACCAGCGAGTCACCATCCTCCAGCGGAAGATCCGGCAGCAGGGTCGATTTATCGCGAACTTTCATAGCTTGGTCAGCACTGACCTCCAAAGACACACGCCCTTTGCTACGTAGCTCGCGGAGTCGATCGATTTGCTGTTGTTGGTGCTCCTTTTGCTGATCGATTTGGGCGCGCACCTGCCACTCGCGCTCACCTGCGTTGGCTGCCAACTTTTCAGCGAGGTTTCGCTGTTGCGCCTCCAAGCGGCGAATCAGGCCATCGAGATTGCTTTGTTGCTGAACCCGCACACTGTCACGCACGAACTCGGCACCAAATACATAGGCCTGGGGCGTCAAACCCGAAGCACGGTTGATCACCTGCCGCAGCGTTTCGCCTGGCTCGAACTGATAAATGCCTGGCACCTGTACTTCACCCTCCAGGCGAACAATGCGAGGCTTGCGCATGGAAGGACGCTGGATATCAGCAGCACTCAGAACGGTGATCACATCACCCGACTCCAAGACCAAGTTGTGCGTGGGGTCGCGGTCCACCACGGCTCGACCGAGGTTGAAGGGCAATAGCTGGGGCCGCATGGTGGTCTTGTTAAAGCGTTCAACCACCGCGTACTCCCAGTTCACCTCGTCTGTGCCAGCTCTGGCCCTGTTGGCGACGCGGCTGGCAAACTCCCCGGCCATACCGCCACTTTCAATGTTTTGCACCAACATGTTCTTACGCTTGTAATAGTCGCCGGAGATCAAGGCGTCGCGTTCGGGAATCACGTCGCTGACTCGCATGCCCTCTACGAAGGGATGACGCAGTTGCTGAGCCACCACGCCCTGCAGCGTGACCGCATTGCCGAAGGCCGGACTGATCTGGAACAAGGTCAGAATGTCTCCATCACGCAAGGGCATGGTCAGGCTGGCGGCATCCAGCGTCACGTCATAGACTTTTCGAGGGCTCAGCGATTGCTGCGCATCAACCCGTTCCAACAGGGCCTTGGCCGTGCTGGTTAAACCCTGAAAAGTGCCAGAGCCCATGGTCATGACGCTGCCAATGGTCTCGTTGGGCTTGAGCTCGTAAATAGCCTCATGATCCGTGGCGCCCAGCAAGGCCATGCGCGAACCGGCAGGCGGGATCATCAGCACGTCACCAGACTGGACTGTCATGTCGCGTGATTTATCGCCGCGTGCGATCAGGTCATAGAGGTCAAGTCGAGTCACCACCTGTCCTTTGCGAACAAGTCGAATGTCCCGCATGGTGCCGCGGGGGCTGGGCCCACCGCTGGCAAACAAGACATTGAGCAGCGTGCTTAAGCTGCTGACGTTGTAAGTACCCGGCTTCTTGGCCTGGCCCACAACATACACCGTAGCGCCACGAACCTTGCCCATACCCGCTGTAACCGTGACGCCAGCAACGTAGACACGACTCACCTGGCGCTTCAACACTGTTTCGAGGTCTTTAACTGACGTTCCCTGTAAGCTAAAAGTGCCCACTCGCGGCAAGGTGATCTGACCCGTACGGTCCAGCACATGGGAGCCCGAATACTCGACTGCACCCCACATCTGCACGTTCACCTCGTCCCCCGGACCGAGCAAATGCTCGGGCGGAGGCAGCGCCGTCACATCTTCGGCCATGCCTTGCGTGTTGTTGAAAAGCTCAGCACCGTAAAGCGGCAACAGCTTGCCCGTGTTCTCGTAGACAAAAATCTGGAACTGATTGGGGTTCAGCTCCTCCAAAAGCCTGGCGGGAAGCAGCTTCTTGCTGTCTGTCCCGCGGGACTCCTGGTTATTACCTTGAGCGGAACTGCCCAAATTTTGAATGCTGCCCGACGGCGTCAGTCTTAAGGCGGGTACCGCGGTAGGCGATGCAGCGCCCAAGCCTGAGCTGATGCTAGGCCGAGCAGCAGGGGCAACTGCGCGAGCTGCGCCGGCAGCCGAAGTCTGGGCATGCGCCGAGACACCTTGAAACATGAAGCTTAGAACCAGCAGCCCCGTGCCAAGTTTTTGTGATGCGGCGGGGAGGAGAACACGATTCATGTTGTAAAAATCTGTATAAAAACTCATCCTATAGTTTTACCACATTGCCGAAGAGCAATCTATTTAATTAGTTCAAAAAGACACGTTATGGAAACATTGCATCGCATTGGGAGGAGAAGCACCTCCTCTGACTTGAACCCAAGTGCGAACGGCCTAGGCGCTCAACTTGAACAAAGCTTCCCGACAATCTGTTCCGCCGCAATCTGCGACGAAAAAAGCTCTTCTGCCAAGGCGCGACTTCGGTTTGTCAACTCAGGGGCGGCACTGCTGTCGATCACTGCCACCAAACGCAAGGCGGCGGGCACCAGATCTGAAAGCTCATAGCTGCACACGGCCTCCCCTACGCCGCGCTCCTCAATCAAGGAGACCAGGTCATTGCCGCGATTGACTGAGGCCAGCACAGGCATGCCTGCATGCATGTAGGACAAAAATTTGCCTGGGATGTTGTGGCTCTGGTGCCGGCGATCCAGGGCCACCAGCCCGATATGGCATTGCGCAAGCAAGCCGGGAACCTCATCCGGGTCGATCTCATCGTGAAACCAGACATTGCTCAGCCCCCGGCGAGCAGCGTCTTGCACCAGCGCCGCATAGTCATGCCCACGCCCGACAAACACAAATCCAGCCCGATCATTCCCAAGCATGGCCTCTGCCAAATCCATCAGCACAGGCATTCCTTGCGCCACGCCCATGTTGCCGGCGTAAACAAACAGCACGCGACCGGCTAATGGCGTTTGTGCAATGTCGATACTGCAGTGGCCGACTCGACGTGCGCTCAGCCAGTTGTGCAGCACTTCCAACTTGGGTGCCCAGGGCGCTCGGTGACCCTGAAAGTAAACTCGGTTGCCCCAAGTCTGGATACCGATGACGCTGGCCACCTTGAACTGCTGATCTGCCACCAGACGAAGGATGCGGTACACCCACCGCGACCGCATTAAGCCCATGTCCAGAGCCCATTCGGGAAAGATGTCGCGGATGATGAGATAACTGCGGCAGTGGCTTTGTCGCTGTAGGCGTGCGACCAGGGGCGTCAGGAAAATACTGGGGGAGTACCAGATCACGCCATCCCAGCGCACGTGGGCCAGGGGACTCCAGCGCATTAAAAAGGACATGGCATGGGGCGTGAACCATTCGGCGAGCACACGGCGTGTGTAACTGACGTCCTTCATGCGCGGAGCCCGAAGCCGACACACCTGCACGCCCTCGAGACTCGTTAGTTCAGACCAAGCCGTGCCCGGGCCGTGCGTGGGAATCAACACAGTGACCTCATGCCCCTGGCGCACGAGTTCCCGGGACAGGTCGTAGAGCTGTACCGCGCCGGATGTACGCATGGGCACGAAGGTGTCCGCGATGATGACGAGCCGCATGGCTCAGGCCGCTTCAGGTTTGCGCCATACCCGGCGATTCACGAAGTCGGTGTAGCTCAACACGATGCGCAACACCTTTTCCGATACGTTGTCCGGTGCGTAGTCGCTGACCAGCTTGAGGTCGCGCTTGTCACCGCGCGCCTGCGCATCCAGCACCCGCATGGCATCCTTTACGCGCTCCCAGCTCAGCCCCACCATCATGACGGAAGCCTCCTCAAAACCCTCTGGCCTCTCATGCACTTCCCGCAGGTTCAAGGCAGGGAAATTGAGGATCGAGGACTCCTCTGTGATGGTGCCGCTGTCCGACAAAACGCAACGCGCTTGGGTTTGCAACTGGATGTAATCCAGAAAGCCAAAAGGCTTCATGAAGTTCACCAGCGCGTGGGGCTTGGCATCCAAAGCTTCCAGACGTTTGCGCGTGCGGGGATGGGTGGACACCACCACGGGCATTTTGTAGGTCTCGGCAAGTTGGTTGAGGATTCCCACAAGGCGCTGAAGCTGCACCGGAGAGTCCACGTTTTCTTCGCGGTGTGAGCTCACCAAAAAATAGGCCCTGGGCTGTAGCTGCATGCGCTGCAACACATCTGACGCGTCAATGGCACCCCGGTGATGTTCGATCACCTCCCGCATCGGACTGCCGGTCTTGATCACTTGGTCTGGCGGGAGACCCTCGCGCAGCAAATGCTCGCGCGCAATCGCGCTGTAGGTGAGGTTGATGTCAGAGATGTGATCCACGATGCGGCGATTGATCTCCTCGGGCACCCGCATGTCAAAGCAGCGGTTGCCGGCTTCCATGTGAAAGATCGGGATCTTGCGGCGCTTGGCTGCAATCGAAGTCAGGCAGCTGTTGGTATCACCCAGGATGACGATAGCGTCAGGCTGGTGCTGCTCAAAAACCTGATCGATTTTGATGATGATCTGGCCTATGGTCTCAGCGGCACTTTGCCCTGCGGCATTCAGGAACACATCTGGTCTGCGAATCCCGAGGTCCGAGAAGAAGACCTCATTGAGCTCGTAGTCGTAGTTTTGCCCTGTGTGAATCAGCAGATGGCTGGTGTGCTGATCCAGCTTTTGAATCACACGGGACAGACGAATGATTTCGGGGCGGGTGCCCACGATGGTGGCGACTTTCACTGCAGCTCCTAAAGAATCGATTTATCCGAACTCGCGCATGCGGCGAATTTGCTCTGGCCATGACTCAGGCGTAAAACCTGTGGCCTGTCTGAACTTGCTTGAGTCCAGGGATCGATCCATGGCCGGCTCGTCTGCCGGCAGCATGGCGACGGGCTTGCCATATTGCTCAGCGATGAGTCGTAGCAAAGTGTGCTTATCAATCGGATCCGAGGAGATGTGGTACAGCCCATGAAGATCAGGCCGGGGCAATACGAACTGATCGATCACCCGGGCCAGTTCCACTGTGGGAAGACCCGAAAAAACCGCATGGCGATAGCCCAATACTGGCCCCTCTTGGGAAAGAAACCACTCGAGCAAGCTGGACTGGCGCCAAAGCTCATGACCAATGATCGAAGTGCGCAAGGTAAACACATGACGCTGGTGATGAACCTCACCCATGTACTTGCTTCGACCATACAAATCAGTCGCATCGGACCGATCGCTCTCGGTGTAGCGACCCTTCGCACCGGAAAAAACACAGTCAGTGCTCACATGGATAAGCCGCGCCCCCAACTCTTTGCAAACCCGGGCCAGAAAGTGCGGCAGCAAGGTATTCAAGGGCACCGAAAGCAACGCATCCTTGCTGCCCTCGTTTTGCTTGATCACACCGATCGCGTTGATGACCACATCAGGCTCGAAGTCCACCACCGCCCGCAGAAACTGATGTGTACTCGAGTCGATAGAGTCTGAGTTGTTCACGCCGGAGAAGGCTGTCATGGCAGACAAGGCACACAGCGAATCCCCTGAAAAAGAGGCTCCCCCAAGCACCCGGTCAACGCTTACTTTTAAAACGTCAGCGACTCTGACCGCCGGCTCACGCGCCGAGGCCATCACATGTAAGTCTGTGTTGCGGCTGAGATAGCGCACCAACGTGCTGCCCAGCATGCCAGTGGCACCTAAAACGAGTATCTTCATAAAGTGATTTTAAAATTTTAGTACTTTGTGATTAGTACTTTTAGCACGAATATACACTGAATCTATTGCTTTTCTTGCGATTTTCTCGGATGTCAAAGTGCTCTCTACCCAAGCCCGGCCTTTGGCACCCATGCGGCGAAGGACGGGCGAAGGCAGCGTCATGGCTTCTTTCAGAGCGTTTGCAATCGACTCCTCATGCGCGTCACACCACCAGCCGCAACCTTTTTCAGGCAGCTCCGGCCAAGGCGCACCCTTGGTCGTGATTACGGGCAGGCCGTGGCTCAAGGCCTCAGCAATCACAATGCCGAAATTCTCGGAATGCGTTGGCAGAACAAACACATCCGCAGAAGCTAGGAGACGCTCTTTCGCATCCCCGTGCACTGGGCCCACAAAATGAAAGTCAGCCAGCACACCCAGCGCTTGCGCCAGCGCGACGACCTCCGCCTGATGGCCATCCTCATCGCTGCCAGCCACAATAATTTGCCAATCCGTCCGCTTTACTTGGGCCCAAGCCCTTACAAGCAAGGGAAGCCCTTTGATCGGGTGAAGACGCGACATAAAAACAAAGGTTCGCGTCGCTGAAGAAAGCTCAGGCCCGTAATGGGGCCGACGCAACGCAGATCGATTCCCGTCAGAGGCCAAATCGAGACCGTTGGGAACGATATGAACCCGGCTTACATTGAAGCCCAAGGCGTGCAAACTGTCCGCCTCTTTCTGTGAGGTAGCGACCAAGCCTGCGGCCAAACGCAATGCCAAGCCTTGGTAGATCCATAAAGCTAAGCGCTTTTTTGTCTTCTTGAAACCCAAGGCAGCAGGTTCCAAACTGCCGTGCGGGGATACAACAAAGGGAACGCCGCGCAGCGCCAGCAAAAAAGCTGAAAGCGCCCACCAAGGATTCCAGATCCCATGCAGATGTACGACGTCAATGTGGGCGTCGGCTATTTTCCAAAAGTATCTGATTCTTCCCAAGACACCTGAAGGCAACTTCAACCATTTCAACCGCGAATCCACAGGTACAGGCCAAACCGGTTGGTCACTCCGCATCAAACAAATCGAAACATCTTGCTCCGCGTATGACAACGCCTGAGCAAGTTGCTGCGCCGCCAAACCTGTACCCCCATAAGGGACGGACACACTTTCAACAAGGAACAATATCTTCACGACGGGCGCGCCTGTGACACAGCACCGGCGTCAGAATACTTTACATAATCCAAAAGCTTCATCAGATAAACCAATGCGATCGGAAGCAACAGACTATTAAAATACATAACCTTAACCACCGTAACAAAACCCTCCCTGTGGATGTAAAACAGAAGCAAGGGAAGCGATGAAATATAGATCATACGGAAAAGACGCGAACCCTTAGCCCTGGAAAACAAGTACGAATAATGCAAGGCTACAGAAATAATAAAAAATGGATAAAGAAATCCAAAATTAATATACAGATTAGCAAGCAAAGCGCTTGCGCCGAAGGGTTTGTAATCCCATGCAATACTGCTCCACTTCTCCATCAACTCAATTTTTCCAGGAAAAATAATAGATGGGATGAAGTTGATAAAGCCACTGATGTAGTCAATCGGAATGGCAAATGCCTGACGACCATCGAAAATAATAAAATAACGAAGTGAGCTGATTGAAGTAAACAAAGGTTCGGCAAATAGCACGCCAAGCAGACTTTCCGCATTGATTTCGCCACCATCACGAACAACACCAACCGCAAGCATCACCATGGCAACACTTAAAATAAAAGCCACCAACAAGGCCATTGTCAATTTTTTGATTCGGTGAGTATGGTAATAATCAACTGCAGCCACAACCATGGATATCATAACCAGCATCCTGGAGCCTAGTCCAAGCAAAATAGCTGCAGACATTAAAAATATCAACAAAAAGCCCATGCGCACATATTTGTCATAAAAAAACGACCTGAACATGATTGCCGTAAATGACATGGTGGCAAAGGGCCCCAATACTAAAATGTTGTAATCTTGATAGCCCGTAAAAAAAGTGGCACCACCGCGTATCGCATCGACTAAAAAGAGGACTGAAAGGGCGAACAGAAAAGCCACCAACATCCAGGCTGATTTGACCCGGTAAGCCACATCATCCAGACCCGAAGGTTGTCTTGACTTGAACATCAGAGAGCCAAGCCAACTTCCGAAAATCCAGGAAGCAAGGATTACGGCTCCATCGATAAAATAATAAATGTCATACTGATCAAGAGAAATCCATCTCTCTGCGCGCAAAACGTGATCGTTATCCCTAAATCCAAAGAATGCAAGCGGCGGAATAAAAAAATAATAGACAAAGCCAGTCAGGAAAAACAAGGAGGGGCCTAAAAAATTGACTTTCTCTGCAGCACTAATAGGTTTAACCATGCGCAATCACCTGGCCAATCTTTCTGCTCAAAGCTTCTTGAGAATAATTGTCAAGCCACAACCTTCTGATGTTTTCGTCATAAAGAGGTGAGGGCTGAAGGAGAAGGCTCAAGAAATGAGCAGCACCCTCCGCAATGTGTAATGCAAAGGAAGGCATATTCTCATACCCAACTGCGGCAAATGGCGTTGAAACCACTGTTTTTCCGAACATCAGCGCTTCTGCTATTTTTATTTTCATGCCGTCGCCAGAAATCAACGGAGCCACCACCTTGCACGCATGCTGATAATACAAAGATATGTCGTCCACCGATCCAGCTATCACGACATTCTTAAACTTATCTACGTGCCTTTCCATCCCAGAACCCACTACAACAATTTTCAAATCGCCTATACGTCCAGCAAGCTTCTGATCCAGAAACTTCACCGCACTCACATTGGGCGGGAAGTCAGAGCCCACAAAAAGGATATAGTCGAATTCATAAGGGCTTGGTTGACTAGAGAGGACGAAATCATCACGTCGCCCAATCGAAATGCAATCGACGCAGGCCTTTTTTGATATGGAGCGAATATATCGGGCAACAGATTCAGTGATCGCCAGACAACGATCTGCATATCGAATCGACAGAGATTCATTCAAGGCTACCGCAGGAAACTTTAAAATATTTATAGTATTCGACTTGACTTCCATCTTGATCATGTTTTTTTCGATATTCTGAAAGAAAACGTACACCTTGGTTTTCGGGCTGATTATTTTTATCAGCCATGCCAAAACGCCAAAGCAAGAAGAGTCAAACCACACAAGATCAGGCTTCTGATTTCTGACCATCTTGATAAGGTGCAAAAAACCCCTAAACTTAAGGGTTGTTGCGCTGAGCAACATCAAGTGAGAAAGCAAAGTACCCAGACGAGACTCAGAGCTCGCAAGCTTAATCACATCAGCACAAGCATATCGATTGACTGTCATGGGCGTAACGCTGATGCCGGGAATTGCCTCCAATGCCTGGAGATTTGAATGTGCAACAACCGCTCCGCCGTAATGATGGACAGACAAGTTGGGGGATATATAAAATGCCAACATATTCAATGCGCAAACCAGTAGTCGTAACTCAAGTCATAGGCCAGGCGGCATTCACGACTTGAAATGAGCGTGGCCGGGTTTCCACCCACCACAGCCAATGGAGGAACATCCTTGGTGACAATACTGCCAGGATAGACAACTGCTCCACGTCCGATTCGAACGCCAGGCATAATCTTTGCGCCAGCAAATATCACCGCGTAGTCCTCGATGACGACAGGAAGCCCCTTCGTCGAAAACATTTCGCAGTTGATGTCATGGCCTAAGCTGTATATTGAAACATCGTGCGCGACAGACACATGTTCACCTACATGGACACCTGTTCTGTTATCCAATCGGAAGCACTTGTTGATCACCGAGCCTTTGCCAACACTAAATCTTCTAAATGAAAAAAACTCACCGAAAGGTTGAATGACAGCGGTGGGATGGACATCAAACCCGGCAATCTTGTAAAGTATTTTACGAAGTGCAAAAAATGGCGTCCAGCGATGTGCCATATTGATTAAATGGAGCGCCGCGAAGATGAATTGAGTTTTGACCTTAGCTTTGATTTTAAAAATATTAAAAAACTCAAGAAGCCGAATTAAAACAAAATAAAGATCGTGCCTGGAAACCTTGCTTTGGCTAAGCAATCCATGATTGATGAGCGCCTGCTTGTATTCTTCACGCGCACGATTCTTGTGCTTTTCACTCACACCACCAGCCACCATGTAGTTTTTGGCGGTCGATTTCTGAAATTTCACATCCTTTTTGAACGCTCGCAGCAGCCAATCAATATCCAGTGCGATTTTGAAATTTTTATCGAACTCTCCCACCACGTCGTATACCCGCCGGTGCGCAAGCACGCTTGTATGCAAAAACCCGAAGGACTGGTCCATGACTTTCGGATTGAAGGTTTGATCGACCTTTGAGATCATCCTGCCATCTTCGGAGACCATGTAAGTCTCTCCATAGCTCAGAGCAAGGTCTTCGTTCTGAATATTTTTAATACTTTCAGCAAGAAATTCTCTATGGTATACGTCGCCGGAATTCAAGATGGCAATATAGTCGCCGGATGCATGGCGCAGGCCTTTGTTCCATGCGTCTGCAATGCCCTCATCGGGTTCAGAAATAAACACATCGATTCGGTCCCTGTAAGCTTGTATTTTTTCGACAGTTCCGTCGGTTGACCCGCCATCAACAACGATATGTTGTATATTTTGATGTGGATAGCCTGCCATCGACTTCAAGGTCTTTTCAAGATGATCCCAGCAGTTATAGGATGCGGTGATGACCGAAACCTTGGGTCTTTGAACGTCATACATTGATTTGAGCCTATTTATTCCAACACTTCTGCAACCATCCGCTCCACAACCCCGGGCATATCCAACTGGGCAGTCCAGTGCAGTTCGCGTTGAGCCTTGGATGGGTCGGCAGAACTCAGCGCAATATCGGTAGGTCGATTCAGTTCAGGTGAATGCTGTACGTGTGCCCGCCAGTCGAGGCCGACCTGATCGAACGCCGTCTTTACAAAGGCTTCCAAGGTGTAGCTTTTCCCGCTAGCAATCAAGTAGTCAGAAGGCTGGGGTTGCTGCAACATCAACCACATGGCTTGAACATAGTCAGGCGCCCATCCCCAATCCCTGGCAATATCCAATCGTCCGAGTTCTAGTATTTCCTTGGAACCATCAGCGATGCGCTTGGCTGCCTGGATAATTTTCTGAGTGACGAACCGGGCGGGGCGCAGTGGAGATTCGTGGTTGAACAAAATCCCTGTGCAGGCGTATAGACCATATGCTTCACGGTAGTTGTCGACAAGCCAGAAGGCCGAGGCTTTGGCCACGGCATACGGGCTTCGTGGGGTGAAACCCGTCGCCTCGGTGGCTGGGATCCCAGCCGTATCGCCAAAGCACTCACTTGAACCTGCATGGTATTGGCGTATGTCACGATTCAGCATGCGACATGCCTCAATGACATTCAAAGTGCCCAGGGTGAAGCTTTGGATAGTTTCTGCTGGTTGCTCAAATGAAAGTCCGACAGAAGATTGTCCAGCCAAGAAATATATTTCATCGGGTTCGACAGACTGGATCGCCCTGAAAACGCTTCTAAAGTCTTCAGGCGCCATCGATATGATTTTCAGGTCGTCACGAATGCCAAGTTTAGTTAGATTCGAAAAGCTCCCACCCTGAGCATCACGAGAGGTACCATATACAGCGTACCCCTTTCTAAGCAGTAGCCGAGCAAGAAAGGCGCCATCCTGGCCGCCCACACCGCAGATCAACGCTTTACGGCCATTGATGATGGAAGTATTATTCAATTGAAAAACCGCTTCGTGATTTTATTGAAGACAGTACAAGTTGAGACCGCGAGCATCTGAAAAGTCTCTGATAGAGTGCCATCGCCGGAGTAGCGTCTTGTCAGCTCAAATGGGTTTGATAATACATACCCACGACGTAGATGGCTCAGCCATATGTTGCTTACCCAGCGCACCCAGTTATCTCGGCTCGAATAAGTCTTGAAAAACCATGCTAAAGCCAGAAGGTAACCCTCGGTGACTGAATTTTTATCGTTCGACACCGTGAACGAGCCTGGGTGTGCACGAAAAAACATGAGCGGCTTGTTGACTATGGCGATGGACTTGTATTCTTTGGCCGTCAGTGCAAACAGCAAAACATCTGGCCCGGCACCATTTCTGTTGAAATCATGCGATCCATTCAATGGGATTTTTAAAAGCAGATTTTTGCGGATGTCGCTCATGCGAAAAATAGCAGCGCATGGGGAGAATGGCACTGGCGGTTGGCTACTTATCAGCCTCTCAAAATAATTCGGACCTGACAGAATTTCAAAATCTTTGTCGCCTGCGTACGTCAGGCGCCCAGTAGCAATCGATTCCCCAATCAGAGTAGCGGTAAATACAAAAGCAAAATCCTGATTTTTTAACCGATGAACCGTTTCCAAGAGAAAGTCCGGCAGCATTAGATCGTCGCTGAACAAGAATTTCCCGTAGTCCCCCACAGCCTCCTTGATGCAGCGCTCCCAGTTTTTGACGGGCCCAATATTACTTTCATTTCGAAAAACTCGAATGCGCGAATCTGATTCTGCAAATTTCTGACATATCGCCCAAGTTCCGTCTTCGCTGGCGTTGTCCACGACGATAATTTCAAAATCTGTGTACGTCTGCGCAAGCGCCGATTGAATACACTCTTCAATCATTTTTTCCCGATTGAAAACCGGGATCAAGATACTGACTTTTGGCATCATTTTTAAACCGGTTTCAAAAGTCTTTTGACTTGAAGCGGAAGGACAATAGATGCGAACAATAGACTGCACGTGGTCCCGATCACGACGCCGCTCAATCCAAGTGCCGTATACTTTGCGAGCATGATGGACAAGGGTATATTGACAACCATGGCGATGACTGCGGTGTAGAGTTGGGGCTTGATTTTCCCAATTCCATTGACGAGCATTGCAAAGATATTGCTCCAAATGGAGATGACAATGAAAATCCCCATGGCAACTATCAATCCACCTTCAACCAAAATTTCCGGGCCGACCCACATTGTTAATATTGTTTTCGCCAGAAGGGCGAGCAGGCACACACCTACCACAACGCCCAAGTAAATATTCAGTTGCTTGCCGAGCATTTTTCTTATCCAGTCAAGATCGCCACGTTGGTATGCATCCGTATAGGCTGACCACAGTGGAGCAGAAATCATGACATGGGCGAAAGTTACGATACTGAAAAGCTTGTACACAACGTCGTACTGGGTGACAGACTCAGGACCAAAAATCTGGGTTATCAGAATTTTGTCGGTCGTAAACATCACCAGAGCGGCCAACTGAATAATAAAAAACTGCAGACCAACATTTAACAGGGTACGCGCATGATTTTTTGCAAGCTTCGGTACTGCGCACAATGCCGGATAGCTGCGGTAAAACCAATAGCTAAGCAGTAGATTCGCAACCACGAGGGACACGCCATAGGCTAGTGCGAGTGAACTTATAGAAGCATTCGTGGTTTTAGTTAGCGCAAACACCATGGCCAAAACCATCAGGTTCGAGATCATCTGCCCTAGGGCGATCAACGATGTCTTCTGGACGGCACCAAGAAGCGCTGCGATAAGGCCAATCCAGAAGTTCAGTATGACGAAAAAGCTCGCAATCTGCACGCTCCCGCGCAAACTCGATTCGGGGACGAGCTGCGTATTAAATACCTGCTGCCAAGAAACAAAATAGGTTCCGACTGTTGCGATGGTGCAGGCTGCAAGGGAAATCATCCCTATCAGTGCGTAGCCTGAAGCAATATATCGTCGTGCCTCGTTATTTTCGTTTTTCGCCAATAATTCTGCGACCTTGTTTCGCAGCCCATTACCAATACCGAGGTCGAAAAAGACAACCCATGAAATGATGGTGAGCAAGGTCGACCATACGCCAAATTTCGCCTGCCCCAGGTAACCGATCATCAAAGGGATTGCGAGAAATGAGGCTGCGATACCTATCGCACGATAGGCAACCGCACCTTTAATCTGATGCAGATAATTTCGAGTTCGGGCACTTGAAATAGCATCGCTCATCGGACCGAACTCACCCATTCAAACATTCTTGTGACGCCCTGCTTCGCGGGGACCAATGGCTGCCAGTCAAGCAAGCGCATCGCCTTCGAAATGTCCGCGATGAAAACCCGTTGATCGCTGTCGCGAACGGGTATTTTTTGGTAGTCCAGTTTTTTTTCTGCCAAATCTTCGAGCAGAGAAAATAACTCCAGGAGCGATAGGCTATTGGCTGCTCCGCCACCGATGTTGAATGCTTGACCCTTGACTTGGTCAATCTGCGTGACAGCCTTCATGTAAAGGCGCTTCATATCGTCAGCATGAAGCACATCGCGGACCTGTTTGCCCGTCCCGGAGATAGTGAATGTGCCCACGCCTGTCCCTTGGTGGGCTTCAACTGCTTTTTGGCAAAACCAGCCTATCCAGCCCTGGTCGTAGGTCGCAAACTGGCGCCCGCCGTACATCGATGAGTGCCGGAAAACGACTGTCTTGAGGCCAAATATGCGCGCATAGTCGAGCATGTATTGATCTGCCGCGCCTTTGGAGCAGCCGTAGGGCGACTGAAACTCCAGATGCGTTCTCTCGTCAAATCCGTTGGGGTGCTCAACGCATTCGTATCGGGTATCGGTCTCCCTGTAGCTGTATTGCTCGAGGTCGCCATAGACCTTGTTGGTGGATGAATACACCACTGCGGCGTTTGGTGCGTGCAGGCGCACGGCCTCAAGCAAGTTATGTGTGCCCATCACATTGACTTCGAAATCCATCCGCGGATTGGCGATCGAGGTGGTCATGGCCACCTGGCCGGCCAGATGGAAGACGGCATCGGGCTTGAATGCCTGAACGAGGCGGGTGATGTCGTTTTGGTTGCGAATATCGCCATGTTCGAAGGCGAAATTCCCCTGCGCTTTGAGCCACGCAAGGTTGTCCCGCGAACCACTGCGGTAAAGATTGTCGAACACCATGAGTTCGTCGCCACGGGTGAGCGCGTCAGCAGCAAGGTTGCTACCTAGGAATCCACCTCCGCCGGTGATGAGTAGCTTCATTGAAAAAACTCCAGTTCGATCGTTTTCTTGAGCCCGGTTTGCAGCTCGAACTCGGGCTGCCAACCGAGTTCTTTCATGTGTGAAATGTTGGCCTGGCAGTGCATCGCTTCGTTGCTCCGATAGGGCAAGCTGCCGAAATTGAGTCGGGTATGTGAGCCCGTCAGTCGATGCGCTGCCTCAACGAACTCGCGCACCGTAGGCGCCACGCCCGAACCAACTTCAATATCGGCAACTGCTTCAAGTCGCTCGTGTTGCTCGGTCAAAACGACGTAGGCGTTGACCACGTCGTCTATGTAGACAAAGTCGCGCTTTTGTTCGCCTGCGGTGAGATGGAGCTCCGGGTCGTTGCGGCGGCAGGCGTGCAGGACGTGCGTGGTGAATTTGGATATGTCATCGCCCGGACCGTACATATGCTGAAGCAGTACGTTGACAAAGCGCAACTTACCCTCGGACTGCTTGGCTAGGTGGCGCCCCCAGTCGGCAAACTGGTGTTTACTGAGCGCATACGGGCTGATGTGGGGCGCGAGCACGGTTCCGGTGCTGATGAATGTCACCGGGCGATCTGAGCGCAGCAGTGACTGCATGATCATGAGGCCGAGCCGGACATTGGCATCGGCAATCTGCAGCGCGGTTTCGCCCTGACGGCCGTAAGCGCAGGCGGTGTGAATGACAAGGTCAGGCCGGACACGACTGATAAAGACGTCCACTTCGGCTTCTGTCGCACAGCGACCGATATCAAAAGCCTCTTCGGATCGTCTCAGCCGATCCAGCCGGGAGGTGGGTCGAATCAGCAGGGCGAGTTCGTGCCCTGCTTGATGCAGCCGCTGAGCCAGCGCGCTTCCGAGAAAGCCGCTCGCACCGGTAAGGAGGATGCGCATGGGTTGTGGCAAAGTCAGAAACCAAGCCCGAAAAACTCTTCAAGCCTGTCAGCGATGAAGTCCAGCTGCGCCTCACCCAGCCCAGGGAAAGTGCCCAGCCAGAAGGTCTGGTTCATCACTACGTCGGTATTCTTCAGCTCGCCGCTCACGCGGAAGTTGCGGCCCGACATATATGGCTGCTTGGTCAAGTTGCCAGCAAACAGCAGACGGGTACCGATTTTGTTTTGGTCGAGGTAATTGATCAGGTCGGTGCGCTTGATACCGCTGCTTTCCTTAAGCACGAGCGGGAAACCAAACCACGACGGCTCCGAGTCAGGCGCGGCTTCTGGCAAATGCAAAAACTCGGCGCAGCTCTGCAGGCGGCCCTTGAGGTAACTGAAGTTGGCGCGGCGCTTGGCAATGAACTCCTCCAACCGATCCATTTGCGCCAAAGCGCAGGCGGCCTGCATGTCGGTGATCTTGAGGTTGTAGCCCAGGTGGCTGTAGGT
>CAZNQE010000006.1:0-53841 GCA_964575005.1 uncultured Polaromonas sp.
AGATCGGAAGAGCACACGTCTGACTGGAATTCAGACGTGTGCTCTTCCGATCTGGCGGCAACAACGGCTTTACCGACTTCAAGCGCCTGCTGGACTTGCCGATTGCCACGCCGGTGATGCGCATGACCCTGTTTGTATTGACAGGCCTGGTGCTGCTGGGCTTTTACTTGTTCTCCAAGTGGCTGGTGCAAAGCAAGTTCGGCCGCGTGCTGCAAGCCATACGCGACGCAGAGACGCGGGTCATGTTCTCGGGCTACAACCCGCTGGGCTACAAGCTCACGATCTGGGTCATCTCGGCCGTGATGTGCGCCATCGCCGGGGCGCTGTATGTGCCGCAGGTCGGCATCATCAACCCGGGTGAAATGAGCCCGGCCAACTCCATCGAGATCGCCATTTGGGCTGCCGTGGGCGGGCGTGCCAGCCTGATCGGCCCGATTGTGGGTGCCTTTATCGTCAACGGTGCCAAGAGCTGGCTCACCGTGGCTTATCCTGAGTTCTGGCTCTACTTTTTGGGCCTGCTCTTTATCGCTGTGACGCTGTTCCTGCCGCAAGGCGTGGTCGGCCTCGTGAAAAAAATCCGCGCCGGTATGGCCGCCAAGCCCTCTGCTCCGGCTTCTGCAAAGGTTGCCAAATGACGCCCGATCTTCTTGAGCAAGGCGCCCAGCGCGTGGCTCGCCACATGGACGCGCTGAGCCAGCGCAGTGTCGCCACTGAGTCGGGCGGGCGCAGCGCCAGTGGCAGCCGTATTGCGCAGCCTGAAGGCGAAGTCGATGTGACGCACGGCCGCATTCTTTACCTGGAAGACGTGAGCGTGAGCTTTGACGGCTTCAAGGCCATCAACAAACTCAGCCTGGACATCGCCCCTGGCGAGCTGCGTTGCATCATCGGCCCCAACGGCGCCGGCAAGACCACGATGATGGACATCATCACGGGCAAAACGCGGCCTGACGAAGGCACAGTGTTCTTTGGCAGCACCATCGATTTGCTCAAGCACAAAGAGTCCGAGATCGCGCAGCTGGGCATCGGCCGCAAGTTTCAAAAGCCCACGGTCTTTGAGCAACTGACGGTGTTTGAAAACCTAGAACTGGCGATCAAAACCGCCAAGGGCGTCGCCGCCAGCATGTTCTTCCGGCTCGATTCAGCCCAGAGCGACCGCCTGGCCGAAATGCTGGTCACCATTCATTTGGCAGACAGCGTGAACCGCCTGGCTGGCAACCTGAGCCACGGCCAAAAGCAATGGCTGGAGATTGGCATGCTGCTCATGCAAGACCCCAAGCTCTTGCTGCTCGACGAGCCAGTGGCTGGCATGACCGACGAAGAAACCGCCCGCACTGCCGAGCTGTTCCTCTCGCTCAAAGGCAAGCATTCGCTCATGGTGGTGGAGCACGACATGAGCTTTATTCGCACCATTTCGGAAATCGTCACGGTGCTTTGCGATGGCTCGGTGCTGGCGCAAGGCACGCTGGACCAGGTGCAGGCTGACGAACGCGTGATCGAGGTCTACCTTGGCCGTTAAGAACTTGGCCGTTAACTCTTTATTCAAACCATGCTGAACGTCAAAAACATCAACCAGTACTACGGCGGCTCGCACATCCTGCGCGACGTCAGCCTGGCAACTGAGATCGGCAAGGTCACGGTACTGCTCGGCCGCAACGGCGTGGGCAAGACCACCTTGCTCAAATCCATCATGGGGCTCGTGCCCATTAAAACCGGCAGCATGGTGTTTGACGGTCAGGCCATTGACAAGGCCACGCCGTATGAGCGCGCACGCGCCGGCATCGGCTTTGTGCCGCAGGGCCGCGAAATTTTTGCGCGGCTCACGGTCGAGGAAAACCTGCGCATGGGCCTGGCTTACAAAAGCGCGAGCACGCCCATCCCGGCTGAGCTGTTTGAGCTTTTTCCGGTGCTCAAGCAAATGCTCAACCGGCGCGGCGGTGATTTGTCAGGCGGGCAGCAGCAGCAGCTGGCCATTGCAAGGGCGCTGGCGGCCAAGCCCAAGTTGTTGGTGCTGGACGAGCCCACCGAAGGCATACAGCCGAGCATCATCAAAGACATCGGCCGCGTGATCCGCATGCTGGCGGACCGGGGTGACATGGCGATCTTGCTGGTGGAGCAGTACTACGACTTTGCCGAAGCGCTGGCCGATGACTATCTGGTGATGGAGCGTGGCGAGGTGATTGCGCGTGGGTTGGGCAAGAACATGCCGGCCGATGGTGTTCGGCATATGGTTGCGATTTAAGGTGGTGATCCAGGCCCGGACTTACCCCCGTTTCATGTGCACCAGTCTGTGGATAAGTTCATGAAGAACCCTTGCTGGCCGCATGTCTGCTGGCTTGGCAACGCAGTGCTCATGCAATAAGCGGATCAGTCTGCGGCCTGGCGTCCTACAGCGGGGCGTTACGGGCTCACGTAGGCTCCTGAGCACCGTTGTGACTCAGGAGCTTTTTCATGCGTGTTGACATTTATCGCCGGGCCGAATCGGGTAACCGCGTGTCTTACCTGGCCGTGCCCGAGGGGCGGGCGATTCCGGAAGAAGCTGTCAATACCGATTGGGAAACCGAAGCCTCGGCCGTGGATGCGGGCGAAGACGCGCTGACCTTGCGCGTCTATGGCATCCCCGAGCCTGAAGAGCAAATGGCCGAGAAGGGTTACGCCATCACCAGCGTGGAGAGTCAGCCGCCCTTGAGCTGAACGCCCTCGGCTTTTACTGAAGTTCAGTGGTGGTGGCCGTGCTCGCCATGCACATGGCCGTGAGCGATTTCTTCTTCGCTGGCGGGGCGCACATCTTCCACGGCCAGGACAAATTTCAGATCCTTGCCGGCCAGCGGATGGTTGCCGTCGAGCAATACCGTATCGCCCTTGATCTTGGACACCGTAAAGACAATGGTGTGGCCGTCATCGCCGCGGCCTTCCAGCTGACCGCCGACCTTCACGCCGGGCGGGAACTGGGTCTTGGGGATGGTGCGTAGCAAAGATTCGTCGCGCTCGCCAAAGGCGTCAGCCGCAGACAGCGCCAGCGTCGTTTTGAAACCCGTGCTTTGACCGTCCAGCGCTTCTTCAATCTTGGGCAGGGTGTTGCCGTAACCGCCGTGCAGGTAAACCATGGGCGTTTTGCTTTCCTCGACCACGCGGCCCAGGTTGTCGGTGACCTTGAAGCGCAGGGTGACGGCTGAGTTTTTTTCGATTTTCATGATGCGGTGCTTGGGTTGCGGAAAACAAAGATTGTCTCAGGACGACCAGATGCGTGGATGCGGCGCCTGCAGGCCCCACAACTGCAAGCGCCAGGCGCGCCAGACCTGCCGCAGCAAGTCCATGGCGGGTTCAACCACAGGCGCCAGCACGCGCAGCACCAGCACCTGGGCGTCGGGGCTGGTTACGCCAGCGCTGGCGACCAGCGCATGCGCGCTCACCACCTCGCGGGCCACGTCTAAAGCTCCTTCTTTGCGTGCGCGGGTCAGCTTGCTGCCCGCCGCAAAAAACAGCGTGGCCATGCAGCGATGGCCGGCCAGGCCCAGCGGGCTGTTGAGCAGCAGCGTGTCCTTGGCCTCCAAGCGAGCGCGCTCCAGCCACACGCCAGGCAGCTCGATGTGCTGGCAAAACTCGCCGGCCACAAATGGTTGGTCCGCGCTGGGCAGTCCCAGCGCCGTCACGTCCCAGCCCATCATTTCTGCGCCCGGTGCCAGGTTCAGCGTCAAGCGGTTTTCAGCCAGGCAGCCGCTGTAGCACAGTGCTTCCAGTGGCAACCACTCCAGCCGGGCTCCGTCAGCCAGGGTGATGTCCGCCTTTTGCAAAGCCGGCTCGCCCAGTGAGCGGTAAAAACGCGTGGCGCCCGGCGTGGTCACCAGGCCATGCGCGCCGCCTGCCACCGTGGCTGTGATGTCCAGCGTGTCGCCGCCCACCAAGCCGCCGGGTGGATGCACCAGCACGTTGTGGCAAATTTGCTCGCCCTCCGGATAAAGACTTTGCAAAATGCGCAGCGGTCCGTTGTGCCGGAAATGCGCCACCGTGCGATCGGTGTTTCGGGTGTAGTCGAGGGAGAGTGAGGCATGCCAGGTCATTGGCTGGGGAGTTTAAGGGCGTCGACTGTTCAAGTACGGTTCGTCACCGCTGCGCTGTGACGGTGGGTGTACGAGCATGCGGAATTGATCAGCCCCTTCTTGAATTAACCACGGTTGTCGATTGACAACCGTGGTTTAAAACCTTAAGCTGGAAAACCTTGATGCCTCGGTCATCTCATCCAAAAAAAGAAGTTGAAGAGGCCCTGCGTCACGCGGAAGACCAGGGATGGCGCGTCGTTCAGGGCGGCAGTCATGCATGGGGCCGGATTTACTGTCCTTACAACGACGGAGCCTGCCGATGCGGTGAGTTCTGCATCACCAGCATCTGGAGTACGCCCAGGAATCCGGTCAACCACGCCAGGGCCATTCGAAGAGTTATTGACAATTGCGCTGGCCGGGGGCCGAGCGGCAAGGAAGAAGAGGTTTAACCATGATCTACATGTTCACGCTCAAGTACAGACTTGCTCAAGCCGAGCAGGAGATGGACGCACTTGTTGAGCGTCTGGGCAATGAGGGCTGCGACGATGCCTTGGTGGGCTTGGGGCAGCCGGGGCGCTTAGCGCTGGCCTTCACGCGCGAGGCTGAGACGGCCCAACTGGCGCTGGTCAGCGCATTGGCCGATGTGAGGCGTGCCATTCCGACTGCCGAACTGACCGAAGCTACACCGGATTTTGTCGGGCTGTCTGATGCAGCCGAGGTGGCTGGGGTTTCGAGACAGAACCTCAGAAAGCTCATGCTCGCGCACCATGCGAGTTTTCCATCGCCCGTGCACGAAGGCAGTGCAGTGGTGTGGCATTTGGCCGACCTGCTCGACTGGCTCGAACGCTACGCAGGCTACAGCCTGGACGCGGCCACCAGGGAACTGGCTCGGGAAACAAAGCAGGTCAACCTCATCCGTCAGTCCCGAGACATCGTCCCAGGGACTCGCAAGGCCCTGCGTGCCCTGGAAGCCTTGTAGCCCACATTCAATGGGGCTCAAGGCGACGGATCAGGGCTGGCTCACAGCGCATTCAAAGGAATCTTGGCATACGCAATGCCGTTGTCCTCCTTGGGCGGCAGCTCCCCCGCGCGGATGTTGATTTGCACGGCCGGCAAGATCAACACCGGCATTTCCAGCGTGGCGTCGCGCGCGGTGCGCATGGCCACGAACTCGGCCTCGCTCACGCCGTCGTGCACATGGATGTTCTTGGCGCGTTGCTCGGCCACCGTGGTCTCGAAATTCACGGGGCGGCCGTTGGGCGGGTAGTCGTGGCACATGAAAAGGCGCGTTTCGGGCGGCAGGCTCAGCAGCTTGCGCGTGGAGGCATACAGCGTGCGGGCGTCGCCGCCCGGAAAGTCGCAGCGCGCCGTGCCCACGTCGGGCATGAACAAGGTGTCGCCCACAAACACCGCGTCGCCAAACTGGAAGGCCACGCAGGCGGGCGTGTGGCCGGGCACAAACAGGGTGTGGCCGCTCATTGAGCCCACCGGGATGGCCTCGCCTTCCTTGAACAAATGGTCAAACTGCGAGCCGTCCAGCTTGAAGCCGGGCTCCAGGTTGAAGACGCCCTTGAACACTTTTTGCACCGCGGTGATGTGGTCGCCAATGCCGGTTTGGCCGCCGAGCTGCGCCTTGAGGTAGGGCGCGGCCGTGAGGTGGTCGGCGTGGGCGTGGGTTTCCAGAATCCATTGCACCTGGAGGTCCTGGCTGCGCACGTAATCAATCACCTTGTCGGCGCTGTCGTGGCGGGTGCGGCCGGACTTGGGGTCGTAGTCCAGCACCGAGTCAATGATGGCGCAGGCCGTGCCCGGGCCTTGGTGCACCACATAGGTCACGGTCCAGGTGGCGGGGTCGAAGATGCCATGGACTTGCGGGTTGGCGGCCGAGGCTGAAGAGGCGTTCATGCGTGAGCTCCTTGGTTAGGTTTTCAATAGTCTATTGACGGATAGATTGTTTGTCAATAGACTATGCATCAACGAACTGTGATCCCGAAGGAGACTGAATGCCCAACCCCACCCTTGAGCTGGCTGACATGCACAAAGCGGCCGACCAGGCCTGCCGCCTGATGAAGGTCCTGTCCAACCCCGACCGTTTGATGATCCTGTGCCAGCTGGCCCAGGGTGAAAAGCGCGTGGGTGAACTCGAAGAGTTGCTGGGCATCGTGCAGCCTACCTTGTCGCAGCAGTTGACGGTGCTGCGCGACGAAGAATTGGTCAGTACCCGTCGCGAGGGCAAGGCGATTTACTACCAACTTACCAGCCCGCAGGTGCTGGCGGTGATGGAAGTGCTTTACGCGCAGTTTTGCCAACCCACCTCACACTGAACCCACAAGGAACCACCATGACCATTGACTGGACCCATTTCACCCCCTGGGCCTCGCTGACCGGCGGCTTGCTGCTCGGCTTGGCGTCGGCGCTGTTCATCTTGCTCAACGGCCGCATTCTGGGCATCAGCGGCATTTTGGGCGGCCTGCTGGTGCCGCGCGCGGGTGACGTCGGCTGGCGCCTGTCTTTCTTGCTGGGCATGGGCGCAGCACCGTTCTTGTTCTTTGCCTTGGCACCGGCTGACTGGGTGCAGGCCCCGCGCATTGACGCTGGCTTCCTCACACTGGCGGCGGCTGGCCTGCTGGTGGGCTTTGGCACACGCTACGGCTCGGGTTGCACCAGCGGCCACGGCGTGTGCGGGCTGTCGCGCCTGTCGCCGCGTTCCCTGGTGGCCACAGGCACTTTCATGGCGGCGGGATTTGCCGTCGTGTTTGTGGCGCGCCACCTCTTTAACGCTTGAACCCGGAGACTTGTCATGCAACACCGCATCAGTGAATTTTTGGTCGGCCTGCTCTTTGGCGTGGGCCTCTTGCTCTCGGGCATGACCGACCCCGGCAAGGTGCTGGGCTTTTTGGATCTGGCTGGCGCCTGGGACCCGTCGCTGGCCCTGGTCATGGGCGGCGCCATTGCCGTGGGATTCTTTGCCTTTGCCGTGGCCAAAAAGCGCACGCAAAGCTTCCTGGGTTCGGCCCTGCGCCTGCCCAGCGCGCAGCAGATTGACAAGCGCTTGCTGGTGGGCGGCCTGCTGTTTGGCGCGGGTTGGGGCCTGGCGGGTTTTTGCCCCGGCCCGGCCTTGGTGTCGATGGCGGCAGGCCAGAGCAAGGCGGCGTTTTTTGTGGTCTTCATGCTCGTGGGCATGGTGATCTTTGAAATCATCGACCGCCGGGCGCAGCGCGCCGCATCGGCCTGAGTCGCGCGCACCCCTCGCATTGACATCAAAAAAAGGAGACAAACCATGGACATCAAAGCATTGACCCCCGCGCTGTCGGTGACGGCGCAACTCTCGGTGGCCGACCTGCCCGCCGTTGCCCAGGCTGGCTTCAAGTCCGTGGTCTGCAACCGGCCCGATGGGGAGGCGCCGGACCAGCCCTCGTGGGCCGAAATTCAAGCGGCCGCGCAGCGCCAAGGCTTGCAGGCGCACTGCCTGCCCGTGGAGACCGGCAAGGTCAGTGACGAAGAGGGCGCGGCCTTTGGCCAATTGCTGCAGACCCTGCCGGCGCCCGTGCTGGCCTACTGCCGCAGCGGCATGCGCAGCACCACGTTGTGGGCGCTGGCCCAGGCCGGGCAGCTGTCGCCCGAGCAGATCGTGGACACCGCCGCCCGCGCCGGTTTTGACATGAAGGCCCTGGTGCGCCGCCTGGCCCACGGCGGCCAGACGCCGGCGCAGGCCAGCGACGCTTCGCACGCGGTGGTGATTGTGGGTGGCGGTGCTGCCGGCATTGCGGTGGCGTCGAGCCTGCTGGCCCGTCAGCCTGACTTGGACATCGCCATCATCGACCCGGCCGACATTCACTATTACCAACCGGGTTGGACGCTGGTGGGCGCTGGCATTTTTGAGCCCGCCGAAACGGCGCGCACCCGGGCAAGCGTGCTGCCGCGCGGCGTGCATTGGCTCAAGGCCGGCGTGGCCGCTTTCGAGCCCGAGCGCAACGCCGTGGTGCTCGACGGCTGCCGCGTGGTGCGTTACCAGCAGCTGGTGGTGTGCCCGGGTCTCAAGCTGGACTGGCAGGCCATTGAGGGCTTGACCGACACGCTGGGCCGCCATGGCGTCACGTCCAACTACCGCTACGACCTGGCCCCCTACACCTGGGAGCTGGTGCGCCAGCTGCGCGGCGGCAAGGCGGTGTTCACCCAGCCGCCCATGCCCATCAAGTGCGCAGGCGCGCCGCAAAAAGCCATGTACCTGTCGGCCGACCACTGGCGCCGCCAGGGCGTGCTGGCGCAAACGCAAATTGATTTTTGCAACGCCGGCGCGGTGCTGTTCGGCGTGGCCGACTATGTGCCAGCCCTGATGGAATACGTCAAGACCTACGGCATTCAGCTGAACTTTGGCCGCACCCTGGTGGCGGTCGATGGGCCGGCCCAGCGCGCCACCTTCAGCCAGGCCCACGCTGACGGCAGCAAAACCGTGGTGACGCAGGACTTCGACATGCTGCACGTGGTGCCACCGCAAAAAGCCCCGGACTTTGTGCGCGCCAGCCCCCTGGCCGACGCGGCCGGCTGGGTCGAGGTCGATCCCGCCAGCCTGCGCCACAAGCGCTACGACAACGTCTTCGCGCTGGGCGACGTGGCCGGCACCACCAACGCCAAAACCGCTGCGGCTGCGCGCAAGCAAGCGCCTGTGGTGGCGCACAACCTGCTGGCCCTGCGCGGGCAGGCCAAGGGCCAGGCGGTGTACGACGGCTATGGCTCGTGCCCGCTCACGGTCGAGCGCGGCAAGATCGTGCTGGCCGAGTTCACCTATGGCGGCAAGCTCGCGCCGAGTTTCCCCAAGTGGCTGATCGACGGCACCCAGCCGTCCACGCTGGCCTGGTACTTGAAGGAACGCCTGATGCCGCCGCTGTACTGGCACGGCATGCTCAAGGGCCGCGAGTGGCTGGCCGAACCCGAACTCGTCGGCTGAGAACAAGGCTGAGAAAAAGAAAGGCCCCACCCGTGAACGCTCTTGGCCGATACCTGCCGTCACTGCCCATCCTGGCCTGGGGCCGCGCCTACGACCGGCCCACCTTGGTGAGCGACCTGGTCGCGGCGCTCATCGTCACCATCATGCTCATTCCGCAGAGCCTGGCTTACGCCCTGCTCGCCGGGCTGCCGCCCGAAGTGGGCTTGTACGCCAGCGTGGCGCCGCTGCTGCTGTATGCGGTGTTTGGCACCAGCCGCGTGCTGGCGGTCGGGCCGGTGGCGGTGGTCTCGCTCATGACGGCGGCCGCCATTGGCGAGCATGCGGCCGCGGGCACGCCGGCGTACTGGGCCGTGGCCATCACGCTGGCGTTTTTGTCGGGCGCCATGCTGCTGGTGATGGGCTTGTTGCGCCTGGGCTTTTTGGCCAACTTCCTGAGCCACCCGGTGATCTCGGGCTTTATCTCGGCCTCGGGGCTCTTGATTGCCGCCAGCCAGCTCAAGACGTTGATGGGCGTCAAGGCCGAGGGCCACAACTTCTTTGAGCTGGTGCAGTCGCTCCTGGCCCAGATTCCCCACACGCACACGCTGACGCTGGCCCTGGGCGTGGCGGCCACGCTGTTTTTGTTCTGGGTGAGAAAAGGCCTTAAACCGTTGCTGATGAGGCTGGGCCTGGCGCCCCGCGCGGCCGACGTGCTGGCCAAGGCCGGCCCGGTCATGGCCATTGCCGCCACCACCTGGGCGACCTGGGCTTGGGGCTGGCACACCCAAGGCCTGAAGATCGTGGGCACGGTGCCGCAAGGCCTGCCGCCCTTGACCTGGCCGCAGTGGGACCTGGCGCTGTGGAAAGAGCTGGCCGTGCCGGCCCTGCTGATCAGCGTGGTCGGCTTTGTAGAGTCGGTCTCGGTCGGTCAGACCCTGGCGGCCAAGCGGCGTCAGCGCATCGAACCTGATCAAGAGCTGGTGGCCCTGGGCGCGAGCAACCTGTCGGCGGCTTTCACAGGCGGCTTTCCCGTCACGGGCGGCTTTGCCCGCTCGGTGGTGAACTTTGACGCCGGGGCGCAAACGCCTGCCGCTGGTGTGTTCACGGCCGTGGGCATCACGCTGGCGTCTTTGCTGCTGACGCCGGCCCTGTACTTTTTGCCGCAGGCCACGCTGGCGGCCACCATCATCGTGGCGGTGCTCTCGCTGGTGGACTTGGGCATTCTCAAGCGCACCTGGGCCTATTCCAAGGCCGACTTTGCCGCCGTGCTGGCCACGCTGCTGGTGACGCTGGGCGCAGGCGTGGAGCTGGGCCTGGTGGTGGGCGTGGCTGTGTCGCTGGCGCTGTATTTGTTCAGAACCAGCCGCCCGCACATTGCCGAGGTGGGCCGCGTGCCGGGCACCGAGCATTTCAGGAACGTGCTGCGCCACAGTGTCCAGGTCAGCCCCGAGGTGGTGAGCCTGCGGGTGGACGAGAGCCTGTACTTTGCCAACTCCCGCGTGCTGGAAGACCGGGTGAACGAAGCCGTGGCCAGCCACCCCGGCCTCAAGCACGTGGTGCTGCAGTGCTCGGCCATCAACGACATTGACGCCAGCGCACTGGAGAGCCTGGAAGCCATTGAAAAACGGCTGCGTGATTCGGGCATCGCCCTGCACCTGAGCGAGGTCAAAGGCCCGGTGATGGACCGGCTCAAGAGCACCCACTTTTTGCTGCACCTGAGCGGTCAGGTGTTTCTGACGCACTACCAGGCCATTCACGCGCTGGTGCCTGACACGCCTGCGCCTGCCAGCGCGCCCCTTACTTCTGAAAGCCAACATGCCTGAATTACCCGACGCTCTGCTGCTCGCCCGCATCCAATTCGCCTTCACGGTCAGCTTTCACTTCTTGTTCCCGGCCATCACCATTGGCTTGGCCAGCTATTTGGCGGTGCTCGAAGGCCTGTGGCTCAAGACCGGGCGCGCCGAGTTCATGGACTTGTTCCGTTATTGGGTGAAGATTTTTGCGCTGGTGTTTGGCATGGGCGTGGTCTCGGGCATCGTCATGTCCTACCAGTTCGGCACCAATTGGGCGGTGTTTTCAGACAAGGCCGGGCCCATCATTGGCCCGCTCATGGCTTATGAGGTGCTCACCGCGTTTTTTCTGGAAGCGGGGTTTTTGGGCGTCATGCTGTTTGGCATGCGGCGCGTGGGCCGTGGCCTGCACTTCACCGCAACGTTGATGGTGGCGCTGGGCACTTTTGTGTCGGCGTTCTGGATTCTGTCGGTCAACAGCTGGATGCAAACGCCCAGCGGCTACGCCATGAACGCCAACGGCCAGTTCATTTCAGCCGGCAGCTGGCTGGCCATCATCTTCAACCCCAGCTTTCCCTACCGGCTGCTGCACACGGTGTCGGCGGCGTATCTGACCACCGCCTTTTTGGTGGGCGGCGTGGGCGCTTGGCACTTGCTCAAAGATCGGGCCAACCCGCGTGCGCGCATCATGTTTTCCATGGCGATGTGGATGGCGACCATCGTCGCGCCGGTGCAGATTTTTCTGGGCGACATGCACGGCCTGAACACCTTGCAACACCAGCCCGCCAAGGTCATGGCCATGGAAGGCCACTACCAAAGCCACCCCGAAGGCGCGCCGCTGATCTTGTTCGGCATTCCCAACAGTGCGGAGCAGCGCGTGGACTACGCCGTGGAAATTCCCAAGCTCTCCTCGCTCATCCTCAAGCACGACCTGAACGCGCCGCTGGCCGGGCTGGACACGGTGCCGGTCGCTGAGCGCCCACCGGTGGGCATGGTCTTCTGGGCCTTTCGCGTGATGGTCGGCCTGGGCTTTTTGATGGCGGGACTGGGCCTGTGGAGCTTGTGGGCGCGCCTGCGCGGGCGGCTGTATGACAGCGCTGTGCTGCACCGCTTTGCCGTGTGGATGGGGCCGTCGGGGCTGGTGGCGGTGCTGGCCGGCTGGGTCACCACCGAGGTGGGGCGCCAGCCCTGGACCATTTATGGCCTGCTGCGCACGGGTGAGTCGGCCTCGCCTCTGGCCGCGCCGGCGGTGGCCGTGTCGCTGCTGGCGTTTGTGGTCGTTTACTTTGCGGTGTTTGGGGCAGGCGTGGTCTACATCCTGAAATTGATGGCCAAACCGCCCGTGGCACACGAGCCTGAGCCGCCGCACATTCCCCAGCGCGGCGCGGGCGTCACCCCGGCCGCGGCCTTGCGACCCGATGTGCTGACGAACACGCTGACTGACTCTGGGAGCGCCGCATGACCTTCGATCTGACCTTGGTGTGGGCCCTCATCATTGCGGTGGCCGTGTTCATTTACGTGGTGCTCGACGGCTTTGACTTGGGGATTGGCATCTTGTTCAACGCCTTCCCCGTGGGCCACGAACGCGACACCGCCATGAACAGCATTGCCCCGGTCTGGGACGGCAACGAAACCTGGCTGGTCATGGGCGGAGGCGGGCTGCTGGCCGCGTTTCCGCTGGCCTATGGCCTGATTTTTTCAGCGCTGTACGCGCCCATCATCGCCATGCTGCTGGCGCTGGTGTTCCGCGGCGTGGCCTTTGAATTTCGCTGGCGGGACCCGGCGCACCGGCGCTTTTGGGACCTGGCTTTCACCGGTGGCTCGGTGGTGGCGGCACTGGCGCAAGGCGTGGTGCTGGGCGCCTTGCTGCAAGGCATTGCGGTCAGCCAACGCGCATATGCCGGCGGCTGGTGGGACTGGCTCACGCCGTTTTCACTGCTCACTGGCGTGAGCGTGGTGATGGGTTACGCCTTGCTGGGCGCCACCTGGCTGGTCATGAAAACCGAAGGCCGCTTGCAGCAGCAGGCCCGGACCCTGGCCGGGTGGCTGGGCGCCGCCACCTTGGCCGCTATTGGGCTGGTCAGCCTGGCCACCTTGTTTTTGAGCGCTGCCTACTTTGCCAAGTGGCTGAGCTGGCCGAATATTTTGTGGGTGGCCCCTGTGCCCGTGCTGGTGGCGGCGGCCAGTGTGGCGTTTGTGCGCAGCCTCAAAAGTGGTGCAGAACGCGCGCCCTTTTTGCTCACGCTCTTTATTTTCTTGCTGAGCTTTGTGGGCCTGTGCATCAGCATCTTTCCCTACGTCATCCCCGGCGCGGTGACCTTTCAGGAAGCTGCTACTGAGCGCAGCAGCCAAGTCTTCATGCTGGTCGGCACGGCCGTGGTGCTGCCGCTGATCCTGGGCTACACCGCTTGGTCGTACTGGGTGTTTCGCGGCAAGGTCAAGGCCGAGGGCTACCACGCATGAAAGCGCCGCTGTGGCAACGCCTTTTGTGGCTGCTGGGCATCTGGACGGCGAGCGTGTCGGTCTTGCTGGCCGTGGCGATGTTGTTGCGCCTGGTGTTGAGGACTTGATTCTCGCGTGCCCGTAGCGCGCGAGCCTTGTCACTCAGGTGTTCTGCGAACCGCGATGTGCCCAGCCGGTGGTGCGCATCTCGACATAGCTGAACAGCTCATACATGGCCATCGCCATGGCGCCCACCACCACCAGACCCGCAAACGCCAGGCCCATCTGCATGGCCGAGCCTGCGGAGATCAGCAGGTAGCCGATGCCTTCATTGGCGGCGGTCATTTCAGACACCGTGGTGCCCACAAAGGCCAGCGTGATCGCGACTTTCAGGGAACCATAAAAGTAAGGCATCGAGCGCGGCAGGCCGACCTTGACCAGCACGTCCCAGCGCTTGGCGCCCAGCACCCGCAGCACGTCTTCCAGCTCAGGCTCCAGTGTGGCCAAGCCGGTCGCAATGTTCACCATGATGGGGAAAAAGCTGATGAGAAAAGCCGTCAGGATGGCTGGGCCCACGCCGATGCCGAACCACACCACCAGGATGGGCACAAAGGCAGCTTTGGGCAGCGCGTTGAAGGCCGTCATCAGCGGGTAGACCGCTGTGTAGGCCAGACGCGAGGAGCCGATGACAAAGCCCAGCAACACCCCGACCACGATGGCAATGCCAAAGCCGGCCATGGTGACCCAGAAGGTGCGCCAGGCGTGCGCGCCGATGATTTCCTTGTATTCCCAGAATTGCGTCCAGATGCGCGCCGGGCTCGGAAAGATGAACTCCGAGACGTTGAATGCCGAGCACAGCGCTTGCCAGATCAGCAGCACAGCCACCAGCAAAAACCAGGGCGACCAGGTTTCCAGTTGTTTCTTGTTCATGGTCTTGTGCCGGTCTACTGATTGATGACGCCGGCAGGTGCGCCAGCCGTCTTGCGCATGGCGCCGATGTGACCGCGCAACTCGTGCACGATGTCGGTGAAGGCGGGCGTGTAAGTGATTTCAAGATCGCGCGGGCGCGGCAGGTCGATCTCGCGTTTGACCACGAAGCGCCCAGGGCTCTTGCTCATCACATACACCGTGTCGGCCAGAAAGACCGACTCACGCAAATCGTGCGTGACCAGGATCACATTGAAGCGCTGCTCGGTCCAGAGGTCGCGCAGGATGCACCACAACTCTTCACGCGTAAACGCATCGAGCGCGCCGAAAGGCTCGTCGAGCAAGAGCATCTTGGGTTCATGGATCAAGGCGCGGCAAATGCTGGCCCGCTGTTGCATGCCGCCCGAGAGCTGCCAGGGAAACTTGTCCTCGTAGCCGCCCAGGCCCACTTTTTGCAGCAAACGGCGCGCGCGCTCTTCGTACTCCTTGCGCTTTTGCTTGAAGCTGCTGCGGTAGGGTTCCACGATTTCAAGCGGCAGCAAAACGTTGTCCACCGTGGTGCGCCAGGGCAGCAGCGACGGCGCCTGAAAGGCCATGCCCGAGATCTTCAAGGGCCCGGTGACGGGCGCGTTGTCGATCAGGATGCGGCCTTTCGAGGGCATCTTCAAACCCGTCGTCAGCTTCATGAAGGTGGACTTGCCACAGCCCGAAGGCCCGACGATGGCGATGAATTCGCCTTGCCGAACCTTCAGGTCAATGGCTTCAACTGCAAAGTTCTGCTCGGCCAACAACTCGGGGTTGTAGGCGAGCCAGACGTCCTGGAAATCAACAAACCAGGGGGAATTCGGAGCCAGCATTGATATTTTATTTCTTGGCGGGCAACACGTTCAGCTCGGCCTTGCTGGGCAAGTAGGCGGCGCTCCAGATGGCATCAGGGTTGACGCGGGTCTTGGTGCCAAAGGCGTCAGACACTTGTGAGGCCATCAGCGACAGGCGCGGGCCATTGACCTGGCCAAAGCCTTCAGCACGAGCGTTCGGGCTGTTGATGACGGTGTCGATCGCGAGTTTGAGGCGACGCTCTTCGAGTTGCGCGTTGATGATGCCGTCGCGTGCTTTTACGTCGGCAATGGCGGCCGCCGGGTTGGCGATCACATCCTTGGCGCCCTTGGCAAAAGCGCTCAAAAAGGCTTTCACGGCGGCTGGGTTTTCCTTCAGGATCTTGGGCGAGGCAATGATGGCGTTGCCATACAGCTTCACGCCGAAGTCAGGGTAGGGCAGCACGACCACGTCTTCGGCTTTCACGCCACGCGCTTCCAGGTTGAGCAGCGAGGTGAAGGTGAAGCCGGTGATGGCGTCCACGTCACCGCGGGCCAGCATGGTTTCGCGCAGGGGTGGGTCCATGGCGGTCCAGGCGACGTTGCCGATGCCGTTGGCCTTTTGGAAAATAGGGAAAGCACGGCGGCCAGCGTCAAACACCGGGGCACCGAGTTTTTTGCCGTTCAGGTCGGCGGGGGTTTTGATGCCGGATTTCTTGAGTGCCATCACTGAAGCAGGCGTGTCGTTGTAGACCATCATGATGGCGACAGGCTTGTTGGGTGCGTCGGGGTTGTTGGCGTGGAACTCCATCAGCGCTGCCAAGTCGGCAAAGCCGAGGTCGTAAGCGCCCGAAGCCACGCGGGTCACCGCACCGCCTGAGCCGTTGCCAGCATCGACCACGACGTCCAGCTTCACGTCCTTGAAGTAGCCCTTGGCAACAGGCGTCAAGAAGAAAGCCGAGGGGCCTTCGAAGCGCCAGTCGAGTTGGAACTTGATGGGGGTATTTTGTGCTTGGGCAGCGTTGAAGCTCAGGGCAATGGCCAGGGCTGCGGCGGACTTCAGAAAGGTGCGTGTTTTCATGGTGGTTTCCCGTTGAAATGGAAGGCGTTTTATCAGCTTCAGTGTTTGCAATAACTGTGCCCGCGCACTGAGGTGTGGTGTGCGATTGCTGCCGGGCGATGCACCATTTTCAATCACGCCGGGGCGCGATCCGCCCCTTTGCAAGGCGCAAAGTCTCCGGACATACCCTGAATTCAGCCCTGCTGGCTCCCGGGTGGGCGATGTCTGGCTGGACAGGCCTCGTCGTGGTGCATTGGGGCCGCGCGTGCACCAAATCGGCCACAAAAAAAGCGCCAGGCCCAAAGGCTCTGGCGCTTGGCATCAAGTCTGTGCGATCAGTGTGTCTCAGCCAACTTGGCAGCTTCCACTGCAGCAGCGTCGTCTTGCTTGCCGCCGTTGAAGAAGAAGTTCAAGGCCACCGCGCTGATGGAAGCCAGCAAGATGCCCGACTCAATCAGCGGGTGAATGCTGTGCGGCATCCACTGCAAAAAGCGCGGTGCGATCAGCGGGATCATGCCGAAGCCGATCGAAATCGCGACGATGAACAGGTTGTTGCGGTTGGACTTGTAGTCCACGCTGGCCAGGATGCGGATGCCGGTGGCGGCCACCATGCCGAACATCACGAGGCCGGCGCCGCCCAGCACAAAGGTAGGCAGGGATTCAACCAGCGCCGCCATCTTGGGCAAGAGGCCCAGCACGATCAGGATGACACCGCCGGCCACGCACACAAAGCGGCTCTTGACGCCCGTCACGCCCACCAGGCCGACGTTTTGCGAGAAGCTGGTGTACGGGAAGGTGTTGAAAATGCCGCCAATCAGCGTGCCCAGGCCGTCTGTGCGCAGACCGGCAGTGAGCATCTTGCGGTCCATTTTCTTGCCCGTCATGTCACCCAGCGCCAGGAACATGCCGGTCGATTCAATCATCACCACGATCATCACCAGCGTCATGGTCAGGATGAGGATGGGGTCAAACACCGGTGTGGCAATTTCAAAGGGCAGGACCAGATCAAACCAACCGGCCTTGCCGACTTTCTCGAAAGTCATCAGGCCTGCTGCCGTGGCGATCACGCCGCCAATGATGATGCCGAGCAGCACCGAGATGTTCGAGATGAAGCCGCGTGCGTATTTTGCGATCAGCAAGATGGACACCAACACCACTGACGCGATGGCGATGTGCGCCGGCTGCGCGTATTTGGGGTTGGGCACCGTGCCCACGATGGCCAGGCCCTGCGGCATGGCCGGCAGCGCGCCGGTAGTGGCGGCTTGTTTGGCCGCGTCCAGCCAGGCCAGGTGCTCGGGGTTGGGGATGCTGGGCGCCGTCGGGCCGAAGGGGTTGCCGAAGATCCAGTTGATGCCAATGCGCATCAGGCTGATGCCGATGACGGCAATGATGGTGCCGGTGACCACGGGCGGGAAGAACCGCAGCATGCGGCTGACGATGGGCGCTATCAGTATCGATATGACGCCCGCGCCAATGATGGCGCCAAAAATCAGCCCCGCGCCTTGCGTGCCTGGGTTGTTGTTGGCCATGGCCACCATGGGCGCGACGGAGGCAAAGGTCACGCCCATCATCACGGGCAGCTTGATACCGAACCACTGCGTGCTGCCCAGCGACTGGATCAGCGTCACGATGCCGCAGCAAAAAAGGTCGGCAGAAATGAGCATGGCGACCTGCTCAGGGCTGAGCTTGAGCGCACGGCCGACGATGAGCGGCACGGCGACAGCGCCGGCGTACATCACCAGCACGTGCTGTAGGCCTAAGGCGGTGAGCTTGCCGGTGGGCAGGCGTTCGTCGACGGGGTGGACGCCGCTTGCGGCGGCGGAAGTTGCGTTATTGGCCATGGGCACTCCTTGGAAAAGGGGAAGAGCGGGCCGCAAGTGAAAGCTTGCGTACGGGCTTTGTGCGCCAAAGTGTATACAGTCCATCCATACAAAAAATGCTCGTAAACCCCGAGAAATGGAGCTTGCGAGCATGAAGGACGGGAGGCAAACAGACGCTTTTTGCCGCGCCCCTTGACCTCAAGTTGTCTAAAGATTTAAGTCAGCAAATCCGCCAATGAACGCGCCACGACCTTGGTCGCCCGGCGCAGGTCTTCCAGGTCAATCCGCTCGTCAGCTCGCTTGGCGTGCGACTCGAGCACGGTGCGTGGGCCGGCGCCGTAAAGCACGCCTGGGATACCGGCTTCACCAAACAGGCGCACGTCGGTGTACAGCGGAGTGCCGCAGGCGGGGATGGGCTCGCCGAACAAGTCGGTGGCGTTGCGCTGCAGGGCTTGGGCCAAAGGCTCGTGGCCGGGTAGCGGTGTCAGCGCTATGGACAGCAGCATGCGCTTGACGTCCACGTGGATGCCTTCATCTTTGCGGCCTTCGTTAAAGGCGGCGACCGCGTCGGCAATCACGCGGCGGATGTTGGCTTCGACGACGACTGGATCTTCTTCAGGGATCATGCGGCGGTCCAGCTTGATGCTGACCTTGCCCGGGATCACGTTGGTGTTGGTGCCGCCTGAAATCATGCCGACGTTGAGGTACGGATGCTTGATGCCTTCGACCTTGGAGGTGATGGCTTTGTAGAGCGTGTTCTGGTGGTACAGCGCATTCAAGATGGCGTTGGCGCCTTGCAGCGCGTCAATGCCGGTGTCAGGTACGGCGGCGTGGGCCATCTTGCCGTGCACGGTCAATTCCATTTGCAGGCAGCCGTTGTGCGCGGTGATGACCTGGTAGCTGAAGCCCGCAGCAATCACCAAGTCAGGCTTGATGATCTTGTTGGCCAGCAGCCAGCCAGGGCCGACTTCGCCGCCAAATTCTTCGTCGTAGGTGAACACCAGATCAATGCCGCCCTTGGTGGGCTTGGCGACGGCTTCAAGCGCGCGCACGGCAAAGGTGAAGGTTGAAAAGTCGCACTTGCTCACAGCAGCGGCACGGCCATAGAGTTTGCCGTTTTCAATCTCGCCGCCGTAGGGGTTCTTCGTCCAGCCTTCGCCGGGTGGCACTACGTCGCCATGGGCGTTGAGCGCAATGGTCTTGCCGTCAGCGCCGTAGCTGCGGCGGGCGACGAGGTTGGTGATGGTTTCGAGGCCAGCGGCTTTCACGTCCGCCTCAGGCACTTCATGCTTTTCCACGGCGATGCCCATGGCTTCAATCAACTCGGCGGCGCGCAGTGCGTGCGGCGTGTTGTTGCCGGGCGGCGTATCGGTAGGGACCTGGATCAGCGCCTGTAAAAAGCGGGTCTGCTCGTCAAAGTGCGCGTCAATCCATGCGTCGAGTTCGTGGTGCTTGGTCATGTTGTTTTAAATCGTCAGGTTAAGCAGAAGGGGACAAGTTAGCGAGCAAATGCATGAAGGCTTCAACGGCGAGCTGCATGTCGTCGTTGGTGCTGGACTCGAGCGGGTTGTGGCTGATGCCTGAGTTTTCACCGCGCACAAAGAGCATGGCTTGCGGCATGACTTCGTGCAGCTTCATGGCGTCATGGCCGGCGCCACTGGGCAAGCGGTACAGCGGCGCACCGAGTGCGTCCACCGCCGCTTCCCAGCGGGCTTGCCAAGCGGGCGCGCTCGGCGCAGCCGCGGCACGCATGCTTTCTTCAGCTGTGTAACGCAGGCCGCGCCGCGCAGTGATGCTGGCGAGCTCGGCCAGGATGTCGGCCACCAGTGCGTCGCGCTGCGCGTTGTGGGGTGCGCGCATGTCGAGTGAAAACAGGCAGCGCCCCGGCACCACATTCACCGAGCCATTGGGCACTTGCAGCATGCCGATGGTGGCGACCGAATCGCCGTCTTGCAGCGCGCGCTTTTCAACGTACAGCGCCAGCTCGGCCAGGGCCACGGCGGCGTCGCCTCGGCGGTTCATGGGCGTGGTGCCGGCGTGGCTTGCGGTGCCAATGATTTCGCACTGCATCCGCACGCTGCCATTAATTGAGGTCACGATGCCCAGCGGCAAGTCCAGCTCATTGAGCACCGGGCCTTGCTCAATGTGCACTTCCACAAAGCCCAGATAGTCGGCAGCGTTGCGCTTGAGCGCGGGGATGTCTTCAATCTTTAAACCGGCGTGCTGCATGGCTTGGCGCATGCTGATGCCATCGGCGTCCAACTGGTCCAGCCACTCAGGTTTGAAGTCGCCAATCAAAGCGCCTGAACCCAAGAAGGTGGCCTTGTAGCGCTGGCCTTCTTCTTCGGCAAAGCCGATCACTTCAAAGTCAAACGGCAGGCGCTGGCCGCGCGTATGCAGCTCGCGCACGCAGGCGATGGGCGCGAAGATGCCCAGGCGCCCGTCGTACTTGCCGCCGTTGCGCACGGTGTCGTAGTGCGAGCCGGTCATCAAGGTCTTGGCGCTGGGCTGTGCAGCTTTGTAACGGCCGACCACGTTGCCCACGGCATCGATACTGACTTCATCAAAGCCGCAGTCCTGCATGGTTATGACGATGTACTGCGCAGCGGCGCGGTGCGCGTCGGTGAGGTAAGTCACCGTCAGCTGGCCTTGCTCTTTAAAGCCGGGGTCGCTGAAGGCGCTGAGCTCTTCTTGCCAGTCCCACACCAGGTTGCCCAGCACTGGCTCGTGGCCGAACTTGTCGTTCAGCCGGATCTCGGCAATGCGGTTGATGTTGCGCAGGCACTCTTGCCGCTCGAACTCTGGGTGCCCATGCAAGCGGCGCTCAAAGGTCGCGATGATTTGGGCCTTGTTCAGGCCTGCACCACGTGCTCCGCGTACGGCCAGGATGAAAGGAAAACCAAACTTGGTGTTGTAGTCCGCGTTAAGCTTTTGAATCTTGGTGAATTCCTCAGGCGTGCAATCCGTTAGGCCCGCCTTGCCCTGCTCGTTGGTGGATTCAGCGGTCAGCGTCTTGCTCACCATGGCTTTGCCAGCAAGCTCAGGGTGAGCGCGGATCAAGCCGAGTTGCTTGTCGATGCCCGATTTTTGCAAGACCTTGGCCAGTTGGTACTTCAGGTCTGCCAGCGACTTGAAGGGCCGCGCGGCCATCGCGCCTTCGGCCACCCAGGGCGAGTGTTCGTAAATGCCGTCGAGTAGCTGCACCGCTTCGGCGGGGCTGGCGGTGTTGAGTTGAGCAAGTGTGAGCGTAGCCATGACTTAAGCCTTGTCGTTAAACGGATGCACGGCCTGCCAGTGGCGCGCGATGTCAACGCGTCGGCAAACCCAGACCTTGTCATGCTTGGCCACGTGGTCCAAAAAGCGTTGCAGCGCCACGATGCGGCCGGGCCGGCCCAGCAGGCGGCAGTGCATGCCGATGCTCAGCATCTTGGGCGCGTTCTCGCCGTTCGGATCGCCTTCTGCATACAGCGCGTCAAAGCTGTCGCGCAGGTAAATGAAGAAGTCTTCACTCTGCGCAAAGCCTTGGGCCGACGAAAAACGCATGTCGTTGGTGTCCAGCGTGTAGGGCACCACCAGGCGCGGCACCACTTGGCCGTCGGTGCGCGCCACCTTCATCCAGAAGGGCAGGTCGTCGCCGTAATAGTCGCTGTCATACAGAGTGCTGGCGTCGTCGGCCACCAGCCGGCGCGTGCGAGGGCTGTCGCGGCCGGTGTACCAGCCCAGCGGGCGCTGGCCGGTCATTTTTTCAATCACGTCCATGCCCAGGCGCAGGTGCTCGCGCTCTGTGGCTTCGTCAATGTTTTGGTAGCTGATCCAGCGCCAGCCGTGGCAGGCAATCTCGTGGCCCAGCTCGACAAAGGCGGCTGTTACTTCAGGGTGGCGCTGCAAGGCCATGCCCACGCCAAAGATCGTCATAGGCAGGCCGCGCTTTTCAAACTCGCGCAGCAAGCGCCACACACCGGCGCGCGAGCCGTATTCGTAAATGCCTTCCATGCTCATGTGCCGGTCAGCAAAGGCCGCCGGGTTGAACATCTCAGACAAGAACTGCTCGGAGCCCGCGTCGCCGTGCAGCACCGCGTTCTCGCCGCCTTCTTCGTAATTCAGGACGAACTGCAAGGCGATGCGTGCCTGACCTGGCCACTGCGCGTGGGGTGGCTTGCGGCCGTAGCCGACCATGTCGCGCGGGTAGGGGGCTGTGCTGTCGTAGGTCATGGGCTTTGTACTGTTCAAGATTCAGGACAGAGCCATCGACAAATCATTTGTCGGCAGCTTGCGGTCAAAGGTCAGGTTGGCTTCTACGTGCAGCAAATGCTCGTGCATCAGTTCAACGGCTTTGTCAGCGTCGCGTGCGGCCAGTGCCTTGACGATCAAGGCGTGTTCTTCATGCGAATGCGCAGCCGCCGCGCTGGACTGGTACATCAGCGTGATGAGCGCGCAGCGCGAGATCAATTCACCCAGCATTTGCGCCAGCACGTCATTGCCCATGAGCTCGGCCATGCGCACATGAAAGTCGCCCAGCAACTCATTTCGGCCGGGCACATCAGCGCGGTCCACCGCGGTTTGTTCGCGTGCGACGTGCTCTTTGAGCGCTTTGATGCGGGCTGGCGTGCTGTCTCGCACAAAGGCGCGTGTCATCTCGGCTTCCAGCATGCGTCGCACGGCAAACACCTGCTTGGCTTCGCCAACCGAAGGTGCCGCCACAAAAGCACCGCGCGCGGGCTCCAGGCGGATCAAGCGGTTTTGCGACAACTGGAACAAGGCCTGCCGCACCAAGGTGCGCGATACGCCAAAGTGGTCAGCCAGCTTTTGCTCCGCCAGCTTGGTGCCGGGGTGCAGCCGGTGCTCCACGATGGCTTTGGTCAGGGCTTCGACGATGGCTGAGGTGGTGGATGAGTCCATGAGGCTGATAATAGCTGAAAGCCAAAATGTGTATACACTTTTGGTAAACCAACTTCTAAGGGGAAACCATGGGCCTGAGCACACACGTACTGGACACCATGCACGGCACACCCGCCGGCGGCATGCAGGTCGAACTGCACACCACCGACGGCGGCAAGGCTTCGCTGGTCAAACGCTTTACTTTGAACACCGACGGCCGCAACCCGGACGGCCCGCTGTATGACAACGCCAGCCTCAAGCGCGGTACCTACCGCCTGGTGTTTGATGTGGCGGCTTACTTCAAGGCGCGCGGCGTGCAATTGCCCGAGCCTAACTTTCTGAACCAGGTGAGCCTGGACTTTGGCGTGGCCGACGAGAAGGCGCACTACCACGTGCCTTTGCTGGTCAGCCCCTGGAGCTATTCGACGTACCGCGGCAGCTGACACGCTTCAACGCGTCAGTCCTGACCTTCAGTCAGGGTGTCGAGCTGGAAGCGTCCGCTCGAATGCCAAAGCCAGATGTCGGTATAGACCACCCGGCCCAGGCGCGTGGGCGCCGGAAAAGGTGAAGCCGCCTGCACCATGCGCTCGATTTCCTTCATCACCTCCGGAGCATGGCGTGGCGCACGCCGCCAATCCAGGCGCATGACCTTTCCCGTCCGGTCAAGTTCGATGTCCAGCACCCCGACCGCGTAGAGCATGGGCGGCATGCGGCCTTGGTAAATCCGGTCCTTGTTCAATCCGTACAAATGGCTGGCGCCGCTTTCGCGGTAAGCGCGCGGCGTTGTGGCTGCGGACTGCCGGGCCGAGCCAAGCTCGGCAGGCTTGCCACGCGCCGGTGCCGAAACACCCGCCTCTGCGGGTGGCGGTTGGCGGCTGGGCGCCGTCTGGCAGCCTGCCAGCATCACGGCGGCCACAGCCGCCATGCTTGGGAGCCAGAACCTGAAAGAAAGAGGGGACATGCCGCGCTCCAATTCATGAGGGATGTGAGGGGCGATCTGCCAGTGTCTCGCCAGTGCTGAGTTTTCGCGCTCGAACAGCTGCCAGCATGCGCTAGAATTCGGGCTCGACACACAGGAGAGGTGGCAGAGTGGTCGAATGTACCTGACTCGAAATCAGGCGTAGGGTCAAACCTACCGTGGGTTCGAATCCCACCCTCTCCGCCAAAAAATAAGGCCCCAAGTGATTGATTCACTTGGGGCTTTTTATTTTTTGGGTCCACAGTCCCGTGCGACCTTCAATCTCCAGCCGACTATCTTCCAGATCAGCACGGTCGCTGCGACAGAAAAGTACCCGTCCACTGCGTAGTGCCACCCCAGATGTACCGACCCGATGAGGATTACGCCGACCAAGGCAATGCCCATCCAGCGGACATAACGGCCGGCGTGCCACGCCAGCAGCGCACAGAGCGTTGCGCCCGCGACGTGAAGTGATGGAAACGCAGAAACGCCTGAGCCGATGGCTCCCTGCCCCGAACTTGATAGCCAAACCAGATCCTGCACCCACTTCTGTTGCGTGTGCGTGGCCAAGAAGTGCGACAGGTGGGAATAGCGTGCGGCGTCTCCGGTGATCCTTTCGTAGAACACCGGGCCGCCCGACATAAAACCTGCGGCGATGATGTTTCCGAGCCCAGTCCAGATCAGGAGGTCTGACCATATGAACTGCGCTCGCAGATGGCGCAGGTTTGGGCTAAACAACACCGCCAGCACAGCCCCAGTCTTGACTGCACCCCAGACACCTAGATACAGCGTCTCCAGTTGTGGGACTGCCCAGAGTGGAACGATGGCGTTTGTCAGGCGCCAGGGGTCGCCGGCGTGCAGCATGGCGTCCAAGTCGGCCAGCATCGGGTCAGCAAAAAACGGCACTATGTCCGGCAGCATTTGCTTCACCGAGGAGAACACACCGATGAACAGGGTCAGGGCCATGAACAGAAGAAGGCCCGGAAGCGCTTTGCAGCCTATTGCCTTCCAGGCCGGCAAAAAAGACGGCGCGCATAAAGCGAGCGCTGCAGTTAGAAGCCCTGAAATACCGACGGTCAAGAGCGCCACCATCAGCATACCGAGATAGCCGCCCAGTGGGATTAGTTTGCCTTGCGCGCCAATGGAGGTGCCAAGGAACGATGCCGTGCAGGCGTACGCGGCGATGAACAGGTAAAAGGGAAAATCCCCGCGAAGGGTAGCAAGTGCAAGTGCAAGCTCAACCGACACTGAGTCTTTAAAAGCCGGGCCAGACTTCATGGTGCTGGCCAACTCAATTGAGCAGTCGTCATTCATTCAGGCATTCCACCATCCTGAACTCGCTTGTCGCATGAGACGGATGTACCGGGAAACCTAGCTAGCTTGTCTCATTCTTTGTGGCGCGAAATTGACCCGGTTTTTGAAGCTGCGCAAACTAACCAAGCCGGGACCTGCATCGCCACGTAGACTCTGCAAGCTCTTGGTGAGCGCTCCGACGCGTCTGATGGAATAGAATTCATTACATTGACGATAAACGTTAGCAAATATTTAAATTGTTTATGCGCCCCATGATGCGAAAGCTACAAAGCTATCTACTGGCTTCAGTGGGTCTTGTTATTTCGCTCAGTGCGGGCGTGGCGGCGGCGCAAGGCCGACCTGCGGCGGAGGGCTCCGCCCCCGCAGCCGACGTGGGCGGCTACTACTTCGCCCCTGTTAATCAGCACAGCCTGGAACTCACCGCCGCTTACTGGAACCCCATCCTGGACTACGTGTCCGCCAAGTCAGGTGTGCGCCTGAGTCTGCGTTTGGGACGCACATCGGCGGAAACCACGGCCGCCGTGGTGGCGGGGCAGGCTGACTTTGCTTTCAGCAACCATCTTTTCAGTCCCGAGCGAGCCAAGCTGGGCTGGACAGTTTTTGGCCGCCGCAACACACCGCCGCTGAGTGGCCAGATCATCGTGCCGGGCAATTCATCCATCAAGACGCTGGCGGAGCTGGCCGACAAAGATGTGGCGGCGCCTGGCGCCGAGGCTTTGGTCGCCTACAAGGTGCCGTTTGCCCACCTCTTGGACAAGAAGATTGCAGCCAAGCCCGTCTTTGCGGGCAATCTGGATGCCGCCTTTATGCAGATGATCTCGGGCCGTGCGGTGGCCATGAGCACCAACTCGCAGATGGTCAGCGAGTACGAGGCCCGCGAGAACCAATCTTTTCGTGTGCTGTGGAGTTCAGCCCCCTTCAATGACTTGGCGCTCATGGCGTCGCCGCGCATTTCGTCGGCCCAGGTTCGGGCCGTGGGGGCTGCGTTTTTTGGCATGCACCGTGACCCGGTCGGGCAAAAGGTTTTGGAGAACGCGGCGCAGGTTGTCAAATCCAAAGACCCGGTGAGTTTTATCCCGGCGACGCAAGCGGACTATGCCGCCTACCGTGACTTCTATCTCAACGCACCGGCCAGCTTGCGTTGAAGCCATTCATGAAGTGGGGCCTCAAGTTACGCATGCCGGAGTCTTTGGCGGCGCGTGTCTTTTGGTTGTATGGCCTGAGTGTCCTGATTGCAGCGCTGTCCAGTGTGAGTCTGCTGACTCGGCAAGAGTTCGTCCGCCACATTGACGACAGCGAGCAAAGCGTCAGGAAGATTGCCGACCTCTCGCTGCCCCTGCTTCGCGACAGCGCCGTGATCGGGGACTACGACACCATCCGCCGCACCCTGGAAGACATGGTGCCCAACTCACCCTTGGCCGAGGCGCTTTACCTGGACAGCACGGGCGGCACCCTTGCCGCGTCGGGGGCGCTGCAAGTAAAAGATGCGCCGAGCTGGCTCATCACCATGGTGGCAAAGCGCCTGCCGCCCGTGCGGCAAGACATCGCCGTGGGCGGGCGGCTTTATGGCAGCTTGCAGCTGAGCTTTAATGCCCGGCATATCGCCGCCGAACTGTGGACCTTGATCTTGCGCTCCGCGGCCCTCAGCCTCGCGGGCCTGGGCCTGGGCTTTGGTCTGATGCGCTACCTGCTCAGGCGCTGGCTGGGCAACCTGGACCGCCTGCAAAGTTACGAGGCCAAGGTGCTGGCCGGCGACACCACCGCCAAGGCCTTGCTGGCAGACGATGATGCGCCGCTTGAAATCCGGCGCGCCATTGAGGTGATCAACCGCACATCGGGCAGTTTGCGTGAGCAGTTCGGTCTGCGCATCAACACCTTGATGAACACGCTTTTGCAGCACAAACAGGCGGTGGATGCGGCGGCCATCGTGAGCGAGCTCGACGCCGAAGGCCGCCTGATTGATGTGAACGATGCGTTTGCGCAGGCGTTTGGCAAGCCGCGCGTGCAGTTGCTGGGCCGGCCCCTTGCCGATTTCGGCCATGCGCAGCACGATGCATGGAGTCCTGGCGGCCCCATCTGGCAAGGCGAGGTGGCAGTGCGGGACGGCCAGGAGCGCTTGCGATGGCATCGTCGCAGTGTGGTGCCCATTTTCGACGCCCATCAAAACATCGAAAAGTACATCTGCATCGACATCGACATCACCGAACAAAAGGCGTCCGAGCAAGGCTTGCGCGACCAATTTCACCTGCAAAAACTCATCACTGATTTTGGCAGTGAGGCACTCGCTGGTGACGACCTCCAGGCACTGATGCAGCGTGTGGTCGAGGTGGCGCGCCAGGGCTTGCAGGCCAGCCACGCGGCGCTGGTCAGCCGTCCTGGTGCCGATGCTGTGCCGCGCCTGGTGGCCGGCGCCGGTTGGGCGCCGCAATGGATGGACTCGGTCAGGGCCAGCGGCGACAGCGTGATTCCGCAAGACATGCTCGACGCGCACGGCATCAAGTCCTTGCTGGTCCAGCCGCAAAGCCCTGAGCGGAGCAGTGGCTATGGCCTTGCCCTCGGGTTTCAAGAAGAGCGCGACCTGGCTGACGCTGAACGCTATTTCCTGAGCAGCCTGACCTACGCGCTGGCTGCTGCCACAGACCGTCATCGCTCGCGCGAACACCTGACTTACCTGGCCCAGTTCGACAGCCTCACCGGATTGCCCAACCGAGGCCTCTTGCTGGACCGCCTGGAAACGGCCCTGGCGGCAGCGCGTCGTCAAGGTACCCGCCTGGGCCTGCTCTATCTGGATCTGGACCGGTTCAAGCAGGTCAATGACACTCTGGGGCATGAGGCTGGTGACCAGCTGCTGATTCAGGCGGGCATGCGCATGGTCGCTTGCCTGCGTGCAAGCGACACCGTGGCGCGTTTGTCTGGTGACGAATTTGCATTGCTCCTGCCCGGTCTGGACCATCTGGAAGACGCCGAACGGGTGGCGCGCAAGGTGCTGGACCAATTGCTCAAGCCTTTCGTTCTCAATGGCAAGCAAGCCTTTATTTCGGCCAGTCTGGGCGCGGCCATATTTCCTGACGATGCGGTGAGTGCCGAGAGCCTGATTCAGTGTGCAGACCAGGCGATGTATTGCTCCAAGTCGGCAGGCCGCAACGAATTTCATTTCTTTCGCCAGGAGATGGGTGAAGCGGCGCAGGCCAAGACAGAGTTTGAAAACCTGCTGCGCCTAGCGGTGGCCGACGATCAGTTCTTTTTGGTTTACCAACCCAAACTCGATTTGACCGACGGCAGCATTTGCGGTTTTGAAGCGCTGCTGCGCTGGCGCCATCCGGTTCGCGGGGTCATCAGTCCTGCGGAGTTCATCTCTGTTTTGGAAGAGTCGGGCCTGATCAGCGAGGTGGGGCACTGGGTCATGCGCAGCGTGGCCAAGCAGATCGTCAGCTGGCAGCGTGCGGGGCTGGACGTGCCGCGTATTTCACTGAATCTCTCGCCGCGCCAGTTTTTGTCAACCGACCTGGAAACCCATGTGAACGCGGCCCTGGCAGACACGGGCGTGAACCCGTCCCTGATCGAGTTTGAGCTGACCGAGTCCATCTTGATGCAAGACCCGGCGCGCGCCGCTGCCTTGCTGGACCGCTTCAGGAGCTATGGCCTGGGCCTGTCGATTGACGACTTCGGCACCGGTTACTCCAGCCTGGCTTACCTCACGCGCTTTCCCGTCGATGTGCTCAAGGTGGACCAGACCTTTGTGCAAGGCCTGGTGGGCCGGCCGGACGACGCTGCCATCACCTGGGCCATCATCCAGCTTGCCCACAGCCTCAAGCTCAAGGTGGTGGCGGAGGGCGTGGAGACCGCCGAGCAGGTCGATGTGCTGTGCCAACACGGTTGCGACGTGATGCAGGGCTACTATTTTTCGCCACCCGTGCCGGCTGAAGCCGCCGCCGACATGCTGCGCGACCAGCGGCACCTGCACTGGCATCCCGCGCAAAACACGCCCAAAGGCGGGTTTTGGCGCAAGGAGGCTTTGCCAAAGGCCAGGTTGATGGCCATCGCTGAGCCGGACGGCTTGAAACCGGACTCAGATCAGTTCTGACAAGCGAAGCGCCTGGGGACGGATATTCACCACATCGGCGATATTCACGGGCTGGTTTTTCGCCATGGACTCGACCGCTGCAATGCCAATCGAAATGGATGCGGCGCCTTGCTCGTGACCGGCCGTGCGTCCGAGTGCATCGGGTGCAGTTGCTGGGCCGTAGAAGTGGGCGTTCAAGATCTCGTCAGCACCGCCGTGCGCTGCGCGAATCTCGGGCATGTCCACCGTGTAGCTGCTCTTGAAGTGCGGGAAGACCTTGATCCATTCGCCCTCGGCCTCGGCGCCCGGCTTGTCCTCGATCTGCCACTTCTTGGGGCTCACAGCGCGGTTCATGTGGGTGCCGATGAACTCGTGGTACTCGATGCGCCCACGGTCGCCGTTGAAGGTCACGCGCATGCCTTCACGCGGGCTGTAGCAGACCAGTGAATAGGTCAGCACCTGGCCCGTGCGGTAGCGTACGTTCAGCGACATCTGGTCAGGAATGGAAATGCCTTCCCTGAACACATTCTGGTCACGCAGATAGCCTGAGTCTGCCTCGCCTGCAAGGTAGAGCCGGCGAAAGGATTCGCTCTCCGTGAGGTCCAGGCGGAAAGGATCGTCCTTGGCCTCGGGTGCGCCGGTGTAGCGGGCATAGCGGGTCATGTGTTCGTCGCCCCGGTTGATGGCGTTTTGCTTGCCGTAAAAAACCAGGTCACCGTAGGCAAAGACTTGCTGGGGAATGGCGTCCAGCCACCAGTTCACCAAGTCAAAGTGGTGCGTGCTTTTGTGGACCAACAGCGTGCCGGAGTTTTCAATGTGCGCATGCCAGCGCCTGAAATAGTCGGCGCCGTGGTTGGTGTCCAGCAGGTATTCGAGGTTGACGGAATGAACCTTGCCGATGGTACCGCTTTCAATAAGTTTCTTGACGCGCGAACGAAACGGCGCCCAGCGGTAATTGAAGGCCACGCGCACGCGCTTGCCACTGGCCTCGACGGCGTCCATCACGGCTTTGCACTTGGCCGCGTCGGTGGTCATGGGCTTTTCGGTGATGACGTCGCAGCCGGCGTTCAAGGCGCGCACGATGTACTCGTGGTGCGTCGAGTCCTTGGTGCAGACAAACACCTCGTCCGGCTTTTGCTCGCGCAGCAAGTCGTCAAAGCGGTCTGCGGTGTAGGTCGGCACGGGCGGGTGATTCATGTCACGGCCGAGCAGCTCGTTGTAGTACGCCATGCGGGCAGGGCTCAGGTCGCACAGCCCCACCAGTTCATTGCTTTGGCCGTAGGTGGTGAGCATGGGCTCGATGAAACTCAAGGCCCGACCCCCCGTGCCCACAAAGGCATGCCGCTTCTTGCGCATAAAAGCTCCTGTGACTGATGCAATTATCTTGGTACTATTTCACCAAGCAGTGAATAATAGCGCCATCATCCGCGCTTGTGGCGGCCCCTCATTTTTTTAAAGAGCTATCGCGTGTGCCCTCAGCCTTCCCCTCCCGCAGAGCCGAAGTCTCGTGATGCTGACCGCTCGCAGCTGGCCATCCTGGCTGCAGCGCGAGACGAGTTCGCACGCTACGGCCTGGCCGGTGCGCGGGTGGACCGCATCGCTGAAAACGCCAAACTGAACAAGCGGCTGATCTACTACTACTTCACCAGCAAGGACGATCTGTTCCTCGCGGTGTTGGAAGGCGCTTATGCGGACATTCGCCAAGCTGAGCAGCAGCTGCGCCTGACGGCCCTGGCGCCGCCTGAAGCCCTCAAGCGCCTGACCGAGTTCACCTGGAACTACTACATCGATCACCCGGAGTTCCTCACGCTGCTCAATAGCGAGAACCTGCATCAGGCCAAGCACCTGACGAACTCCACGCGCATCCGCGAGATGAATTCACCCCTGATCCAGACCCTTGGCGAGATCCTGGAGCGCGGCCGGGTGGCGGGGATTTTCAGAGGCGGCGTAGACCCCGTGCAGCTGTACATCTCGATCGCCAGCCTGGCGTACTTCTACCTGTCGAATCACCACACGCTGTCAGCGGTCTTTGGGCGCGACTTGATGAGTGCCAAGGCCAGGAGCGAAAGGCTGTCCCACATCTGCGAAGTCATCTCAGGGTATGTCCTGAGAGCTTGAGGGTGCAAAGCGCTTTACACCTGATTTGACGGGTTTCATAATTCACTCGTTGGTTAACTGGCCGTCTCTTATTTCTTCACAGGAGTTCGCGATCATGGGTAATTTCACACGCCGCCAAATGCTCGCAGCAGCAGGCGCAACAGGCGTCCTGGGGCTCGCACCGTCTTTGAGCATTGCGCAGACGGCCGCAAAACTGCGTTGCTTCTGGTGGGGAAATCCTGATCGGGACCGCCGCACCAAAGCCGCACTGGAGTTGTACGGGCAGAAGAACGGCACGCAAATCGCAGCCGAGGCCCTGGGCTGGGGTGACTACTGGACCAAGCTCGCCACGCAGGTGGCCGGCGGCAATGCGCCCGACCTGATCCAGATGGATTACCGCTACCTCTTTGAATACGCCCGCCGCAACACCTTGTTGCCACTGGACAAACTGCTCCCCCTCAAAGACTTCAGCGACAACGACCGCAACGGCGGCAAAGTCGATGGCAAGCTTTATGGCGTGAACCTCGGATCGAACTCCAAAGCCATGGTCTACGACACCGGCATGTTCGCCAAGGTCGGCGTGAGCAAGATGGACCCGAAGTGGACCTGGGCTGACTTCACGCGCATTGCCACGGAGATCTCCAAGGTGAATCCTGGCAAGTACTGGGGTTCAAGCGACAACAGCCGCTGGGAGCAGGGCTTTGAGCAGTGGCTCAACCAGCAGGGCAAGTCGCTCTACAACATGGACGGCCAAGCCGGCTTCAGCAAGGACGACGTGGCCGCCTGGTTTGACCAGTGGGACAAGTTGCGCAAGCTTGGCGCCATTCCACCTGCAGACGTGGGGGCCGGCAACAACGGCAAGGTCGAGGAGTACGAGGTCAGTCGCGGTCTGGCGGCCATGAGTTTCGTCAACTCCAACCAGATCGTCGCCTTCCAGGCCTTGAACAAAAACACGCTGGCCATCAGTCCCTTCCCGAGCAATAAGGGTGGCTCGTCGGGTCACTACATCAAGCCCTCGCAAATGATGAGCATCTCCGCACGCAGCAAAGCGCCGGAAGAAGCGGCCAAGGTCATCAAGTACCTGGTCAGCGAGACCGAGGGCGTCAAGATCCTGGGCATCGAGCGCGGCGTGCCGTGCTCCGCCGCTGCCCGCGCCGCTTTGCTGCCCGACCTGGACGCGCTGGGCAAGATGCAAATCGATTTCGTGGCCACGGTGGGCAAGACCGCCGTTCCCCTGCCGCCACCGCCACCCAAAGGCGCAGGCGAAGTTGAAAACCTGATGCGCCGCGTCGGTGACGCTGTGGCCTTTGGCCGCACCAGCGTGGCTGACGGCGCAGCCCAGTTCCATGCGGAAACCATCCGCATCCTGGCGCGCTCCGCCTGACCTTGACCAGCTTCAGGCGCCGCTCGCGACGCTTGAAGCTGTCTAGCTCCTTCATCCTTCCTTGACGCTCTCAAGCTCTGTCCATTGACAGGGCTTGCGGAGAGTCTCGTCTTGAAAAATACAGGGCATCGCGTGGCCGCCATACCAGTCGCTCCAAACGCAATTTCAGCCGAAACGAAAAGTCGTTCTGCCGCAGCCTGGCGGCGTGACCTCATCGGCTACGCCTTCATCACGCCCTGGTTGATCGGCTTTTTATGCTTCTCGATCGGCCCGGTGCTGGTCTCGCTGTACCTGTCCTTCACCAAGTTCGACTTGCTCAGCCCGGCCGTCTGGGTGGGCACAGATAACTACGTGCGCATGTTCACCGAGGACCCGCGCTTTTGGCAGTCGCTCAAGGTCACCTTCACCTACATGACCTTCGAGGTGCCGCTCAAGCTGGCCTTTGCGCTGGCAGTCGCCATGGTGCTCGACAAGGCCATACGCGGCGGCGCCTTTTATCGCGCGCTGTTTTACATTCCCTCGCTGCTGGGCGGCTCGGTGGCGATTGCCGTGCTGTGGCGGCAATTATTTGAAGGCAATGGCACCGTGAATCAGGTGCTGATGTGGGCCTTCGGCTACAAAGGCCAGAGCTGGATCGGCAACCCTGACACCGCGATTTACACGCTGGTGCTGCTGGCGGTGTGGCAGTTCGGCTCGCCCATGATCATCTTCCTGGCGGGCCTGCGCCAAGTGCCGCAAGACCTGTATGAAGCCGCTTCGATGGACGGGGCTGGCGCCTTCCGGAAATTCCACAAGATCACGCTGCCCATGCTGGCGCCGGTCATCTTCTTCAATATGGTCTTGCAGATCATTGAGGGCTTCAAGGCCTTCACGCCGGCCTATGTGGTGTCGGGCGGCACGGGTGGGCCGATTGACGCCACCTTGTTCTACACGCTCTACCTGTACCAGGAGGCGTTTTCGTATTTCCGCATGGGTTATGCGTCGGCCATGGCCTGGGTGCTCTTGATCATCATCGGCATCTTCACCAGCATCAGTTTCCTCACTTCCAAATACTGGGTCTACTATGAAGACTCTCCCCGCTGACGGCCCGCGCGGCCCTGGGCTGCTGCGCATGGTGGGCGGCTCCGTGCTGCGCCACGGCCTGTTGATCGCCGCGTCTTTTGCCATGCTGTATCCGCTGCTGTGGATGCTGGCGTCGTCCTTCAAGCCCGAGTCGATGATCTTCACCGACCTCTCGCTGATCCCGCCGTCCTTTGATTTTGGCAATTACACCCAGGGCTGGGTGGCCTTGCAGCAAAGCTTCGGCGTCTATTTCAAGAACTCGCTGTTCGTCGCGGTGTTGGTGGTGATTGCCAACGTGTTGTCTTGCTCCATCACGGCCTACGCCTTTGCCCGCCTGGAGTTTCGCGGCCGGCGCTTCTGGTTCGTCGTCATGCTGGGCACGCTCATGCTGCCTTATCACGTGACGCTGATTCCGCAGTACGTGCTGTTCTTGAATCTGGGCTGGATAGACACTTTCTTGCCGCTGGTCGTGCCCAAGTTCCTGGCGGCCGACGCCTTCTTTATTTTCCTGATGGTGCAGTTCTTCCGCGGCATTCCGCGTGAATTGGATGAAGCCGCCGTGCTCGACGGTTGCAGCCCCTGGCGCATCTACTGGAAGATCATGATGCCGCTGTCCTTGCCGGTGCTCACCACCACGGCCATCTTCTCCTTCATCTGGACATGGAACGACTTTTTGGGCCCGCTCGTTTACTTGAACGACGCGTCCAACTACACCGTTCCCTTGGCGCTGCGCTTGTTCCTGGACTCGACTGGCCAGTCGGCCTGGGGCCAGCTCTTTGCCATGTCGGTGCTGGCCATCTTGCCGATTTTTCTCTTCTTTCTCTTTTTCCAGCGCCTGATCATTGAAGGCGTGGCTCACTCAGGAATGAAACGATGACCTCCCCCAAGCCGCCTGTCCGCATCGCCGCCATCGGCCTGAACCACAACCACATCTATGGGCAGACACGCGCCCTGGTAGACGCTGGCGCCGAGCTGGTGTCCGTCTTCGCTGAAGAAGACGATCTGGTGGCGGACTACCTCAAGGCCTTTCCGCAGGCCAAGCGCGTGAAAGACAAACGCGCCATCCTGGACGACCCCAGCATCCAGATGGTGGTGAGCGCCACCATCCCGGATGTGCGCGCCGCCACGGCCATTGAAATCATGCGCCATGGCAAGGACGTGATGGTGGACAAGCCCGGCGTCATCACGCTGGAGCAATTGGCCCAGGTCAAGCAGGTGCAAAAAGAAACCGGCCGCATTTTCTCGGTGTGCTTTTCCGAACGCTTTGAAAACCGCGCCACCGAAAAAGCCAGCCAGCTGGTGGCTGCCGGCGCCATCGGCCGCGTGATCCAGACGGTCGGCCTGGGCCCGCACGCCTTGCGCAACAACCCGCGCCCGGACTGGTTTTTTCAGCGCCAGCGCTATGGCGGCGTGCTGTGCGACATTGCGGCGCACCAGTGCGACCAGTTCCTGCATTTCACAGGCTCCACATCGGCCGAAGTGGTGGCCTCGCACGTGGGCAATTTCGCCAACCCTGAAACGCCTGAGCTGGAAGACTTTGGCGAAGTGCTGTTCCGCGGCAACGGCGGCACCGGCTTTGTGCGCGTGGACTGGTTCACGCCCAAAGGCTTGGGCGTCTGGGGTGACGGTCGCCTGACCATCCTGGGCACCGAAGGCTATATCGAACTGCGCAAATACATCGACATCGCTGGCCGCCCGGGTGGCGACCACCTTTTCATCGCGGACGGCCAAGGCCTCAAGCACATCGATTGCCAGCACGAAGCCTTGCCCTACGGCCCGCGGCTGGTGCAAGACATCCTCAACCGAACGGAGACGGCCATGCCGCAGCAACATTGTTTTCTGGCCACTGAACTCGCGCTCAAGGCGCAAGCCATGGCCGTGCGCGTGGGAGCGCCAGCATGAGCGCCAAACTGCGAGTCGCCGTCGTCGGCCTGGGCGTGGGCAAGGGCCACCTGGAAGCCTATACCAAGGTGCGCGACTGCTTTGAGGTGGTGGCTGTGTGCGACCTGGACGCGGCCAAAGCGGCTGCCGTCGCGGCCGAGTTCGGCATTGCGCGCCACACCAGCAACCTGGCTGAACTCCTGAACAGCCAGACCCTGGACATCGTGGACCTGTGCACACCACCCAACACGCACCGCCCGTTCATCGAGCAAGTGCTGGCTGCCGGGCAGCATGTGATCTGTGAAAAGCCGCTGGTGGGCTCGCTGCTGGAGGCCGATGCGATCGCCAAGGCGCAGGCTTCATCCAAGGGCCGGCTGTTCCCGATCTTTCAGTACCGCTTCGGCAACGGCTTGCAAAAGCTCAAGCATTTGCAGGCGCGGGGCTTTGCCAGCAAGCCGCTGATCACCACCATGGAAACCCACTGGCGCCGCGACGCCGACTACTACGCCATTGCCTGGCGCGGCAAGTGGGCCACCGAGATGGGCGGCTGCTGCCTCACGCACGCATCCCATGCGCACGACATCTTGTCGTATGTGAATGGCCCCGTGAAAAACGTCTACGCGCGCCTGGCCACGCGCGTCAATGACGTGCAGGTTGAAGACTGCGCGGCGATTTCGGTGGAGATGGTCAATGGCTCGGTCGCCACACTGTCTGTCACGCTGGGCGCGGCCGAAGAGTTGTCTCGCCTGCGCTTTATCTTTGCCGACATGACGGTGGAAAGCGAAAGCCCCGAGCCTTACCGCCCAGGCAAGGACCCCTGGCATTTCACAGGCAAGACGCCCGCCATCCAGGCCGCCATCGACGACGCGCTGCGCGACTTCAAGCCCACGCTCGAATCCTTTGAAGGCCAGTTCATTCGCATCCACGCCTGCCTCACCGCCGGCGGTCCCATGCCGGTGACGATGGGCGAGGCACGCGCTTCGCTGGACTTGATCACGGCCATTTACCACTCGGGCGAAACAGGTCAGGCGGTGAGCCTGCCGATCCCTGCCGACCATCCCAAATACGCGAACTGGATGCCGACTGGCGGCGGCTTTGCCAAGGCTGTGCAGCATGGCTGAGCTCAGTCTTCGCAACATCGTCAAGCGTTATGCCAACGTCGAGGTGGTGCACGGCATCGACCTGGACATCAAGAACGGTGAGTTCGTGGTTTTCGTCGGCCCTTCGGGTTGCGGCAAGTCCACGCTGCTGCGCATGATCGCCGGCCTGGAAGAAATCTCCGGCGGCGAGATGTGCATGAACGGCGAGCGCATGAACGAGGTCGCGCCGGCCAAGCGCGGCATCGCCATGGTGTTTCAATCCTACGCCCTGTACCCGCACATGAGCGTGTACGACAACCTGGCCTTTGGTCTGCAGACCGCAGGCGAGAAGAAAGACGTCATTGAGCAGCGTGTGCAGCACGCCGCGCAACTGCTCAAGATTGAAAGCTTCTTGCAGCGCAAGCCCAAGGCTTTGTCGGGCGGTCAGCGCCAGCGCGTGGCCATCGGCCGTGCCATCGTGCGCCAGCCCAAGCTGTTTTTATTCGACGAGCCGCTGTCCAACCTGGATGCCGAGCTGCGTGTGCAGATGCGGGTCGAGCTGTCCAAGCTGCATGCCGAGCTGGGCACGACCATGATTTATGTGACGCACGACCAGGTCGAGGCCATGACCATGGCCGACCGCATCGTGGTGATGCGCGACGGCGTGATCGAGCAGGCTGGATCGCCGCTTGAGCTTTACAACCGGCCTGCCAACCGCTTCGTGGCCGGTTTCATCGGCAGCCCCAAGATGAATTTCCTGGAAGGTGTCGCTGAAAGCTCGGACGCGTCGCATTTGAGCGTCAAGCTGCAAGGCGGAGAGCAGGTCAGCCTGCCGCATGCCGCGCGCGTGGCCGTAGGTGATCCGATCTGCGTCGGCATCCGACCCGAGCATGTGGAGCTGGCCGAAAGCGGCTTGCCCATGCAGGTCGTTCTGACCGAGCAGCTGGGCGGCAACACCGTGCTGTACGGCAACCTGAGTGCCCAGCAGCCGCTGGTGGTGCAGGTGGTCGGTCAAAGCCACATCAAGCGCGGCGACACCGTGCGGGTCAGCCTGCCGGCTGCCAGCTGCCACGCTTTTGACGCGCAGGGGCGCAGCCTCGCGCAGGCCTCTTAACCCGTTTTAAAACTTCATCATGAGCACTCGAACCCTCGGCATCATCATGCACGGCGTGACCGGACGCATGGGCCTGAACCAGCACCTGATCCGCTCCATCCTCGCCATCCGCAGTCAAGGCGGTGTCTTACTGGGCAATGGCGAACGCGTCATGCCCGACCCGATCCTGATTGGCCGCAACGCCGAAAAAATGCAAGCCCTGGCCCAGGCGCACGGCATTGCCCGCTGGGGCACCGACCTCGACGCCGCACTGGCCAATCCGGCGGACACGGTTTTCTTCGACGCCGGCACCACGCAGATGCGGCCGCAGTTGCTGGCCAAGGCGATTCGCGCCGGCAAGCATGTGTATTGCGAAAAGCCGATTGCGACCAACCTCAACGAAGCCGTCGAGATTGCGCGCATGGCCGAGGCTTCGGGCCTCAAACACGGCGCGGTGCAAGACAAGCTCTTTTTGCCCGGCCTGCGCAAGCTGGACATGTTGCGCCGCGCCGGCTTTTTTGGCCGCATGCTGTCGGTCAGGCTGGAGTTTGGTTACTGGGTTTTTGAAGGCGATTTGCAGCCCATCCAGCGGCCTAGCTGGAACTACCGCGCTGAAGACGGCGGCGGCATGATCCTGGACATGATGTGCCACTGGCGCTATGTGCTGGACAACTTGTTCGGCGAAGTGAAATCTGTATCTTGCATGGGCACCACGCACATTCCCCAGCGCTGGGACGAAGCCGGCAAGCCCTACGCCTGCACGGCGGACGACGCAGCCTACGCCACCGCAGAGCTCATCGGCCACAACGGCGAGCCTGTGATCGCGCAGCTCAATATGTCCTGGGCCACCCGCGTGCGCCGTGACGACCTGGTGACTTTTCATGTGGACGGCACGCACGGCTCCGCCGTGGCGGGCCTGTCGGACTGCCGCGCGCAAAGCCGGGTCAACACGCCGCGCCCGGTGTGGAACCCCGACCAGAAACAGACCATGCCGTTTTTTGACCAATGGCAGGAAGTGCCTGACACCCAGGTGTATGACAACGGCTTCAAGATCCAGTGGGAGCACTTCATTCGCCATGTGGTGGAGAACGAGCCTTACCGCTGGACGCTGCCTGAAGGCGCCAAGGGCGTGCAGCTGGTGGAGGTCGCCCTGCAAAGCTGGAAAGAGCGACGCTGGGTCGATGTGCCGACCCTGAAGGTCTGAGCGTCATGGCCAGATCAACACTTGTATTGCCCGACGCACATGGTGCGCTGGCCGCCTACAGCTTGAAGGGCACCGTCCCCGCGCATGCAAACGGCGCACGGCCGGTCTTCAATCGCATCGCTTACTCCGCCGCGCACGTGGTGGCCGATCCGCTAGCAGCGGTGGACCCGTGGCTGCAGTGCGCCATCGATTGGGACGCGACCATCGGCTATCGGCGCCACCTGTGGTCGCTGGGCCTGGGCGTGGCCGAAGCCATGGACACGGCGCAGCGCGGCATGGGCCTGGACTGGCCCACCTCGCTGGAACTGATTCGTCGTTCGGTCGATGCCGCGCAAGACTTCAGCCGGCAGGGCGGCGCGGCCTTGGTCGCTTCAGGTTGCGGCACGGACCATCTGGTGCTGGACGATGTGAAGTCGGTAGACCAAGTCATTGCCGCCTACGAAATGCAGATGGAGGCCATCGAGAAGCTGGGTGGCAAGCTCATCATCATGGCCAGCCGCGCGCTGGCCCGCGTGGCGCGAAGCCCAGACGACTATGTGCGCGTGTACGACCGCATCCTGAGCCAGGCATGTGAGCCTGTGGTGCTGCATTGGTTGGGCGATATGTTTGACCCGGCGCTGGCAGGCTACTGGGGCAGTCCGCGGATTGAAGACGCCATGGACACCGCGCTTGGCATCATCGAAGCGCATCCGCACAAGGTCGATGGCATCAAGATTTCCTTGCTCGACAAAGACCGCGAGATCGCCATGCGCAGGCGCTTGCCCACCGCGGGCGGCCTGGACGGGCAGGGCGTGCGCATGTACACGGGTGACGACTTCAACTACGCCGAGCTGATTGCCGGTGACGGCTATGGCCAGGCGGCCGTGCACGGGCAAAGCGATGCGCTGCTGGGCATCTTTGATGCGATCGCGCCGGCTGCCAGTGCCGCGCTGGCAGCTCTCGCTCGTGGCGACAAGGCGAGCTTCGAGGCCATCCTCAGCCCGACGGTTCCGCTCTCACGCCACATCTTTGCCGCACCCACGCGCTTTTACAAAACGGGTGTGGTCTTCATGGCCTGGCTCAACGGCCACCAGAGCCACTTCACCATGGTCGGCGGGCAGCAGAGCACGCGCTCGCTGGTGCATCTGGCCGAGTTGTTCCGCCTGGCCGATGCTGCCAACTTGCTGGAAAAACCAGACCTCGCTGTGCACCGCATGAAGCATCTGCTGGCCATGCACGGCGTGGAGGCTTGAGGCGATGCCCGCACTGCGCGACTTTTCAAACGACACGGCTTCGTTCTCGCTCAACACCGCCACGGTGCGCAAGCAGTGGGGTCTGGGCAAGATCATTGACGCCTGCGCAAGGCGCGGCATACGCGCCATCAGCCCCTGGCGTGACCAGGTGGTGGCGCTTGGCTTGAAGCAAACCGAGGCTCAACTTCGCGCAGCAGGCATGGGCCTGTCAGGCTACTGCCGCGGCGGCTTCTACCCCGCCGCTGATGCAGCGGGTCGCGCCGCAGCGCTGGCTGACAACCGGCAGGCTATCGACGAAGCCAAGACACTGAACGCGCCTTGCCTGGTGCTGGTGGTCGGCGGGCTGCCGGGTGCGCTGACCGGGCAGATTGCGTACGCCGATATCCAGCGCGCACGCAATGAAGTCTTTGACGGCATTGCCGCCTCGCTCGAATATGCGAAGAGCGTCGGCATGCCGCTGGCCATCGAGCCGCTGCACCCCATGCAGGCGGCAGAGCGCGCTTGCATCAACACCCTGGAACATGCGCTGGACGTGTGCGACGCGCTGGACCCCAACCAGACCGGCGCCCTGGGCGTGGCGCTGGACGTGTACCACGTGTGGTGGGACCCGAAGCTGGCGCAGCAGATCGCACGCGCCGGTGCTGCGCGGCTGCTGGCTTATCACGTCTGCGACTGGCTGGTGCCCACGCGTGATTTGCTGAACGACCGCGGCATGATGGGCGACGGCGTGGTCGAACTCAAAAAGCTGCGCGGCTGGGTCGAGGCGGCTGGCTACCAAGGGTTTGCTGAAGTCGAAATCTTTTCAGAAGCCTGGTGGCAGCGGCCCGGCGACGAGGTGCTGGACACTTGCCTGGCGCGTCACCGCTCGGTGGTTTGAAACTGGCTTGAGCTTGGCTTGATGTTGGCTTGAAGCTCGCGCCTTAGCGCTTTTGATCAAGCTGCGCCAGCCAGGCAGCGTGATAGCTGGCAAGCCCATGGAGCGCGAGTGCTGGCTGCGGCTTCAGTGCTGAGCTGGCTTGGCCAGGCGTGCCATGCATTTTCCGCTTGTCCATCTTTTCCCAGCGGCTCAGCAACCACGCACCACGCGCTGTGCCTTCCAGGCTTTCTTCGTTAGCCAGGCAGCGGCTGCCCGGTCTCTCAGCTTGCAGCAGGGCCTGCAGCAAACCCAGGTAGAGCGCGTTGTGCGCCAGCGGCCCGTCCACCACCACGGTGTGCTGACCTTCTACGCCGCGCCACAAATAAGCGATCAACCACGCGCTGACTTGCGCGCAATACAGCGCGGCCAGCGCTGCGCGCATGCCGGGTGAAAGCGTCTGAGCCAAGGGCAGTGGCAGGGCTTGGCCAGCGCGCAGCACCTGGCCTGACTGCCCTATGAAAGGGCCACCCTGCGGCGCAAAGCAAGGCATGGCCAGCAACTCGGCGTCTATCAAGGCCTGCACGTCGGCCTGGCTGGCCGCTGCAGGGTTGGCGTCTTCCAACAACGCCGCATATTCACGACCACCCATGAAGCGCGCGGTCGGCGTAGCGCGGCCGATCACGTCTACATTGGCCAGCATGTCGCGCGCCGCATCAAGTTGGGTAACAGGTGCACCGGGCGCCATCAGCACCGTCCAGGTGCCCGATGACACACAGGTCAGCAAATCGTCGGTGGATGGGATGGCGGCCATGTGGCTGGCCAGGCAGGCATTGCTGTCATGCACGCCGACGTGCACGACGCAGTCCGTGGGCAGGCCCCAAGCTTCGGCCACCGCAGGTTTGACGCATCCCAGTGCCGCCCACGCCGGACGCAAGGGCGCAAACAGATCGGCCCAGCCTTGGCTGTGCGCCGATGCTGAAAAGTTTCCCTGTGCTGGCCTCCATAAATACGTGTGGCAGCCCAGCGAAGAGACTTCGCTCGCGGCCTCTCCGCAAAGCAGCCAGGCCCAGTACTGCGCATAAGGCAGCAAGCACCGCGTGCGCTGCCAGGCGGTGGGGTGCGTGTGCTGCACATAAAAAAGCTGGCGCGCTGCATTCAGGCCCGCCGGCAAGGGCGGCGACAAGCTGTCCTCAAAAGGGTCAGCGGCTGAATCAAAAGCTTGCGCCAAGGGGCTGCCCGCGGGCAAGGCGTCGAACTCATAGTCCAGCGGCGCCCAGGCCACGGCGCCTGAATCATCCAGCGCCACCAGGGCTGCGCCGTGCGTGCTGGCGATGACCCGCCTGCAGGCGGCGGCATGTGGGGACGATTTGAGCGTGCTGGCCGCCCAGGCCTGCAGGCCTTCGAGGTCAAGCGCCGGGTAACCGAGTGGGGAGGTGACGCTGGCGTTGTGGCGTACATGCGTTTCGATGGCGGTGCCCGCCGCGTCGATCAGCAAGAGCTTGGCGTGGCTCTTGCCAATGTCGATCACCAGCGTGAGGTCGGCGGGATCAGCCATGCAGGCTCAGTCGAGATGAAACAGGCAGGGCAGCGGCTCGGCCACCGGCGAGCCGTCCGGGTGGCTGCGCATGATGTCGGCCATGTGCGCCCACCAGCGCTGCATCACGGGGTGCTGCGGCAAGTCGGCCGAGCTGTGATCGGGCGTGCGGCGCAGCACCGCGAACAGCACATGGTTGGGCTCGTCGAGGTAAATGCTGTAGTCGCTGATGCCGGTGGCCTTGAGGAGTGCCACCAGCTCGGGCCAGATGGCGTCATGCCGGCGCTTGTATTCGGCCACGCAGCCCGGGTTCAGGAACATGCGGAAGGCGTACTTCTCAGTCGTCATGGTGAGTGGCCGGGACTTCAAACAATGCCGCTGCTGGGCCCACTGGCCGGGCGCTGCTTGGCCATCTCAACGCGGTAGCCACTGGCGCGGTAAGCCGCCACCGGGTCGGCCGCGCCACCTGCGTCCATGCGGATTTTTTGCAGCAGCGGCGTCACGTCGGTATGGAATGCGGCTTTGAGCGTTTGCGCGGCCATCAGCACGTCGTTGGCATCCTGGTAGGCCGTCAATGCTTTCCTGTCCACCAGCAAGGCTTGCGCGTAGCAGCGCTGCACAGTCACCGCGCTGGTCATCAGGCTTTCGATCGGATCGGTCACGTTGTGCGACTGGTCCAGCATGTAGGCCGGATCAAAACCCGGGGCCTTGGTCTGCGCAGCGTCCACCAGTTCATTGAAGACCAGGAACAGCTGGAAGGGATTGATGGCGCCGCTGTCCAGGTCGTCGTCGCCGTACTTGCTGTCATTGAAGTGAAAGCCGGCCAGCTTTTGTGCATGCACCAGGCGTGCGACGATCATCTCGATGTTGGTGTTGGGTGCGTGATGGCCCAGGTCCACCAGGCAGCGCGCCTGTGGGCCCAGCGCTTGCGCAGCCAGCAGGCTGGAGCCCCAGTCCTGGATGACGGTGGCATAAAAAGCCGGCTCGAACATCTTGTGCTCTAAAAACATGCCCCAGTCCGCCGGCAGCGCGGCGTAAATCTGCCGGTTGCTTTCAAGGTAACGCTCGAAGGCGCGGCGGAAGTGGCTTTGGCCGGGGAAGTTGGCGCCGTCGCCGATCCACACCGTCAGCGCCTTGCTGCCGAGTTGCTTGCCGATGTCAATGCATTCGAGGTTGTGCGCCACGGCTTGTGCGCGCACGCCCGCGTCGGCATGCGTCAGGCTGCCGAACTTGTAAGACAGCGGCTGGCCCACCTGGTCTGAAAAGGTGTTGGAGTTGACGGCGTCAAAACCCAGGCTAAAGCTGGCCGCGTGCTCCCGCAGTTCGCGGTAGTCGTTGACCTTGTCCCAGGGGAAGTGCGGCGACACCGTGGGAGTGCAGCGCACCAGTGCCTGAATGACGCCGCAGTCCTGCAATTTGTCAAAGATGTTGCGCGGCTCGCCCTTGCCCGGAAAGCGCGCAAAGCGCGTACCGCCCGTGCCCACGCCCCAGGAGGGCACGGCTACCTTGAAGCTGGCGACTTGCTTTTGCAGGTCCGCGATGTGGATGCCCCGGCGTGCCAACTGTTCGCCAAGATGGTCGTAGTCGGCCTGCACTTGCGCGGTGGCCTGGGCGTTGTGTTCAGCTACTTGCGAAGCGTCAATGTGAGTGGTCATGTTGCGGCTTTTGAAAAAGTGAGGTTCAAGACGTCAACGCGTGAAGGCCGCGAGATTGCCAGCATCCACGTTCAGGATATTGCCTGTGGACTTGGCCGCCAGGTCGCTGGCCAAAAAATAAGTCGCTTCAGCTATGTCTTCAGGAAACACGCTGCGCTTGAGCATGGAGCGGTCGCGGTAAAAGGCTTCGAGTTCATGCTCGCTCACCTTGTTGGCGGCAGCGCGCTCCTGGCTCCAGCTGCCCGTCCATATCTTGCTGCCTCGAATCACCGCATCCGGGTTGACCACGTTGCAGCGAATGCCCAGTGGCGCGCCTTCGAGTGCGAAGCTGCGCGAGAGCTGAATTTCAGCCGCCTTGGCCGCGCAATACGCCACCGCCTGGTTGCTGGCGACCATGCCGTTCTTGCTGGCAATGAAGACCATCGCGCCCCCAATCGCCTGCGCCTTCATCAACCTGAAGGCCTCGCGGCCCACCAAAAAATAGCCCGTGGCCAGGATGCTCTGGTTGCGGTTCCACAGCGCCAGCGAAGTGTCTTCAATCGGTGCGGCCGAGGCGATGCCGGCGTTGGACACAAGGATGTCCACGCCGCCGTATTCCAGCGTGGCCTCTGCGTAGGCCGCCATGACAGATTCTTCTTGCGTCACGTCGCAAGCCACGCCGCGCACCACATCACGGCCGTACTTCTTGCCCAGCTCCGCCACTGTGGATGCCAGCGCGTCGGTGTCGATGTCCAGCAGCACGGCGCACACGCCTTCTTGCAATTGCCGCTCGGCAATCGCCCGGCCAATGCCGCCTGCGCCACCGGTGATCAGCGAGACCTTGCCGACCAGTGGCTTGGCCTTGGGCATGCGTTGCAGCTTGGCTTCTTCAAGCAGCCAGTATTCGATGTCAAAGGCTTCCTGCTCGGGCAGGCCAACATAGGTGTCTATCGCGTTGGCATCGCGCATCACGTTGATGGCGTTCACGTAGAACTCGCCAGCGATGCGGGCCGTGGCTTTGTCCTTGGCAATCGACACCATGCCGATGCGTGGTAACAAGATGATGACTGGATTCGGGTCGCGCAGGGCCGGGCTGTTGGGGCGTTTGCAGCGCTCGTAATAGGCGCTGTAGTCAGCGCGGTAGGCGGCCAGCTGGCCCTCGATGGCCTGAGCCAGTGCCGGGCCGCTCAAGTTGTAGTCAGCCTCGTCCAGGATCAGCGGCTTGATCTTGGTGCGCAAAAAGTGGTCGGGGCAGGAGGTGCCCAGCGCAGCGAGGGCTTCGAGCTGCTGGCTGTTCACAAAATCCATCACCACGCGCTGGCGGTCGATGTGCAGCAGCTTGTGCACCAGCGGGCCGCCGTCTTTGCCCTGTTCACTTTTTGAGGCTTGACCGCGCAGCACCGGCAACACGCGGGCCAACACGGCGTTTTGTTCGGACTCGGACAGGCTGGTCAATTTGGCGCCGCCAAAAGGCTGGGCCTTGCGTGCCGCGCTCTCGCTGGCAAGCCAGGTCTGCGCTTCTTCAATCACGGCCACCGTGTTTTCATAGCATTCGCGCGCTGTCTCGCCCCAAGTAAAAAGGCCGTGCCCGCCCAGCACCAGACCTTGCAGGCCCGGATTCGCGGCCACGTAGCGCTGCAATTGCAGGCCCAGTTCAAAGCCCGGGCGGCGCCAAGGCAACCAGCCGATGCGGCCCCCAAAAGCCTGCTTCGTGATCGCCTCGCTGTTGGCCATGGCGGCAATCGCGATCACCGCGTCGGGGTGCATGTGGTCCACATGCGCAAAGGGCAAATACGCGTGCAGCGGCGTGTCTATGCTGGCGGCGCGCGGGTTCAGATTGAAGGTGCAGTGCGGCAGGTAGCCCACCATTTCGTCTTCAAAGTCCGGGCCACGGTACAGGCCTTGCAAGGCGTTCAGCTTGTCCATGTACAGCGTCGAAAAGCCATCGAGCTTCATGGAGCCCACATCGCCCCCCGAGCCCTTGACCCACAGCACCTGCACCGGCTGGCCGGTGAGCGGGTCTTTTTGTTGCAGCTTGGCCGAGGTGTTGCCGCCGCCGTAGTTGGTGATGCGCAGGTCCGAACCCAGCAGGTTGGAGCGGTACAGCAGCAGGCCGGGCTCGTCGAGCTTGGCGGCGTGGTCAGCGTTCCAGCGGGGAAAAGGCAGCGGTGCGTGGGCGGTCATGGGCGTGCTTATTCAGTCCAAAAGATGGGTTTGACTTTAGCCATCAAGCCTCTGCTTGTCGGCAATGTTTTTTATTGGATGCATCAGAAAAGCTGATAGATTGGCGAGCCGTCGGCGCCCGCTGCCCTGGCAGCCAGGCTCTAGCGTTTGACAAGGCAGTGCAGAGCCAAAAATCCCGGGAAAACACCCATGAAATCGAACACCAAGCCGCCAGCGCCGCCTGCCAACAAATCAGGGTTTACCCCAGATTCAGGCCGCCTGAAGAACCTCACCCTGCGGCAATTGCGCCTCTTCGAAGCCGTAGCCACGCACCTCAGTTATTCGCGCGCGGCCGAGCAAATGAGTCTCACGCAACCGGCTGTGTCCATGCAGATGCAGCAGCTCCAGGCCGAAACGGGACTGCAGCTGCTGGTCAAGTCCGGCAAGGGCGTGGTGCTCAGTCAGGCCGGTGAGGAAATGCTGCGCCAGGCGCGGCGCATCCTGCACCAGGTGCGCATGGCCGAGGCGGCCGTCGAGGCCTATCACGTGACCGAGGGTGGCGCGGGCGGCCTGCTGCATCTGGGCGTGGTGCCCACAGCGCATTACTTCGCGCCTGGCCTGCTCATGGCTTTTGCGCAAGAGTGGCCGGGCGTGAAATTCAAGCTCACGGTGGACAGGCGCGAGGTGATCCTCAAGCTGCTGCAGGATCATCAGCTGGACCTGGCCATTGCCGGCTATCCGCCCTCGGAGGCCGACGTGGAGGCTGAGACCTTTGCCCAGAATCCGCACTGCATCGTGGCTGCGGCCGGCCATCCGCTGGCACAGCAAAAAAGCATTGCGTGGGACGCGCTGCGGGGCGAGCCTTTCATCTTCAGGGAACCTGGCTCGGCCACGCGGCAGTTTTTTGAACACCTGCTGCAAGCGCAATCGCTGCAGGTCTCGGTGTCCATGGAGTTGTCGGGCAACGAAACCATCAAGCAGGCGGTGATGGCCGGCATGGGCATCAGCTTTTTGTCGGCACACTCGTTTCAGGTGGAGCTGGAGGCTGGCAAGCTGGCCGTGCTGGACATGCAGGACATGCCCAAGATGCTGGACTGGTGCCTGCTGCGCCGGCGCAATGCCAGCCTGCCCGGCCTGCACCGCGCGTTTCATGATTTCGTGCTGCGCCAGGGCGAGCGGCATGCGCGCTGCCGGCTGGGGCAGGGCGCTTGAGGGCGAATCACGCCAGCGGCGTGTGCGCGATGTCGTCGCCGATCTCCGCCATCTTGCGTTCCAGCAGCCTCTGCATGCGCTGCACTTGCGGCCCATAGGCCGGGTCGGCGTGCACATTGAAAAGCTCCAGCGGGTCAGCCTCGCAGTCAAAAAATTCCCACTCCGGCGCCTGGCCGCCCGGCAGGGTGCCCGGCAAGCCCATGCCCTGGTTGTACCAATAGATCAGCTTGTAGCGCTGGTCGCGAATGCCGTAGTGCGCATAGGCGTTATGAAACTCGTCCTGGTGCATCCAGTAGCGGTGGTAAGCCGTAGCCGGCCAGTCTGCCGGCGCGCTGCCTTGCAGCAGCGGGCGGATGCTGCGGCCCTGCATATAGCTGGGTACCGGCAGGCCGGCGAGGTCTAAAAACGTGGGCGCAAAGTCCACGTTCGACAGCAAGTCGCTGCACACGCTGCCCGGCTTGATCTCGCTTGGAAAGCGCACCACAAAAGGCATCTGGAAAGATTCTTCGTACATGAAGCGCTTGTCAAACCAGCCGTGCTCGCCCAGAAAAAAACCTTGGTCAGACGTGTAGATGACCAGTGTGTTGTCGGCCAGCCCTTCGGCGTCCAGGTAGTCCAGCAGGCGGCCCACGTTGTCATCCACCGAGGCGATGGTGCGCAGGTAGCGCTGCATGTAGCGCTGGAACTTGAAGTTGTCGTAAGCCGCCTGGGTCTCGAAGCGAAAAATCTCGCCGGTGGCTTTGTCAATCAGGCGCAGTGCGCGCAGGGCCTTTTCGTCTGCCGGTTGCGGCAACTTGCGCACGCCCATGCCCGGCAGCAGGGCCTCGCCCACCTCGCTGCCGCCTTCGGGTTGCACCAGTCCCAGGTCCAGGTAGGTCATGTCGTCGGCGATGCGCATCTTTGCCTCGGCCGCGGCGCGCGCCCGGTTCTTGTAGTCGTCCTTGAAGGTGTCGGGCAGCTTGATCTCGTCGGTGTACAAGTCCTTGTGCTTGGGGTTGAACTCCCAGGAGCGGTGCGGCGCCTTGTGGTGGCACATGAGGAAAAACGGTTTTGTCGTGTCCCGCGCCTCGAGCCAGTTCAAGGACATGTCGGTGATCACGTCTGTCACGTAGCCGGGGTAGTGCTTCACGCCGCCCGCCTCGTGAAACACCGGATCGAAATAGTCGCCCTGGCCGGGCACGACAGCCCAGGCGTCAAAGCCCGTGGGCTGATGTGCCTGTCCTTCGCCCAGATGCCACTTGCCGAAGATCGCCGTCTGGTAGCCACCGGTGCGCAAGTGCTTGGCCACATTGGGCAGGCGGTTGTTGATGCCGTCTGCCAGCGTCATCACGCCGTTGACGTGGTTGTAGGTGCCCGTCAGGATGGCCGCGCGGCTGGGCGTGCAGATGGAGTTGCTCACATAGCAGTGGTCCATGCGCATGCCTTCGCGCGCGAGCCGGTCAATGTGCGGCGTCTGATTGATGCCGTGGCCGTAGCAGCTGATGGCTTTCGACGCGTGGTCGTCGGCCATGATGAAAACGATGTTGGGGCGTTTGGATGAGGAGGGCATGCTGCGCGGTGAAATGAAGTTCAGGAGCTGGCGCAAATTATGGGTCAGCGCCGCACCGGGTTTGTCTGCTTTCAGGCGATCCCGGCGCGTGATAACTTGAGGCATGTCCCTTCACACGACCGCTGATTTTGATTACGTCATCGTCGGTGGCGGCTCCGCCGGCTGTGTGCTGGCGGGCCGCCTGAGCGAAGACCCCACCGTAACTGTCTGCCTGCTGGAGGCAGGCGGGCCGGACGACTCGGTCTTGATCCGCGCACCGCTGGGTTTTGCCGCCACCGCCACCCTGGGTCTGCACAACTGGGGCTTTGAGACCGTGCCGCAAGCAGGCTTCAAGGGCCGGCGCGGCTTTGCGCCGCGCGGCAAAGTGATGGGCGGCAGTTCTTCAGTGAACGCCATGGTCTACACGCGGGGCAATCCGCGTGACTACGAACACTGGGCCGCCCTGGGCAACCCGGGTTGGTCTTGGCCGGACGTGCTGCCTTTCTTTAAAAAAGCCGAGCACTTCGAGTGCGCGCAAGCGGGGGAGCATCGCGGCGTCGGCGGGCCCCTGAATGTGAGTTTCTTGCCCAGTCCCAGCCCGCTCAATCAAGCGTTTGAGCAAGCCTGTGAAGCTCAAGGCCTTCCGCGCACCCCTGACTACAACGGCGCGCAGCAGTTCGGCGTGGGACGCGCGCAGGTGACGCAAAAAAACGGCGAGCGCTGGAACGCAGCGCAGGCCTATCTCACGCCGCACCTTGGCAGACCGAATCTCACCGTGATCTCAGAGGCTGAGGCCAGCCGCGTGTTGCTCGAAGGCCAACGCGCTGTGGGCGTGGTCTGCCGGCTGGGCAAAAAAGGCGCGCAGACAGAGCGCACGCTGCGCGCCCGCCGCGAGGTGCTGCTGGCTGCAGGTGCTTATGGCTCGCCCAAGCTGCTCATGCTCTCGGGCATAGGCGCGCCTGCGCAACTGCAGCCACATGGCATCGAGGTGACGCACGCACTGCCCGGCGTGGGCCATAACCTGCAAGACCACCTGAGCGCGGTGCTGATCTACCGCAACCTCCAGCCTGAGACCTCGCTGGGTTTTTCATTGGCGGGCGGGCGCGCCATGCTGGCTGCCATGCAGCAGTGGCGCCGGCAGCGCACCGGCTGGATCACGAGCAATGTGTCAGAAACGCAAGCCTTTGCCAGCACCGAAGGCCGGCCCGAGCATCCGGACATTCAGCTGGCCCTGTGCACCGGCATCATTGACGACCACACCCGCCAACGCCACTGGGGTCACGGCTACACGCTGCATGTGACGCTGATGCGTCCGCAAAGCCGCGGCAACGTGCGCCTGCAAAGCGCCGACCCGGCCGCCGCACCGCTCATCGACCCGGCCTTTTTCAGCGCGCCAGACGACATGGCGCGCCTGGTCAAGGGCACGCAGCTGGGGCTGGATATCATGGCTGACCCAGCGCTTTCGGCTTACCGTGGGGCCATGCTTTACCAAGTCAATCGCGACGACCCGACGCAGATCGCCGAATTCCTGCGCGACCATTCAGACACCGAATACCACCCTGTGGGCACCTGCAAGATGGGGCCTGCCACTGACCCGCTCGCCGTGGTGGACGCCCAGTTGCGGGTGCATGGCATCGCTGGTCTGCGCGTGGTTGATGCGTCGGTCATGCCGTGTCTGGTCAGCGGCAACACCAACGCGCCCACGATCATGGTGGCTGAGAAGGCTGCCGACATGATTCGCATCTCTGTAAACTAAAGTGATCACTTACTGATCCCGCCATGAGCTCCATCGCCAACACCCACCAGTTCAGCCGCCGCGTCGCGTTCGGTTTGCGTCCGGGTCAGCCTTTGCCCGCCGACCCCCTGGCATGGGCGGTGGCGCAGGTCAGGCAATTGCCGCCGATGGCCGTCCTCGGCCCTGACGGACAAGCCCGCAGCGACCTGCCGGCGGGCATGAAGCTGATCAGCGACATGGACGAGCTGATACGCCGTTTCCAGGATTCCCACGACGTTGATGACGAACTCCGTGCGCAGAGCACGCGCATGACTGCTGCCGACTATGAGCGCCTGCGCCAAGAGCGGCTGAGCCTGCCCTTCCATCGCCTGGAGCAGTGGAAGGAAGTCCAGGCCCGCGCCAGCACCGCGGTCTATGGCCAAGCGCCCGTGTTCGAGCGCTTCTGGCATTTCTGGAGCAACCACTTTCTGGTGGCGCCGGGCGCCCAGCGCAATGAGGTGCTGGTCGGGCCCTACCAGCGCGCGCTTCGCCCAGCCATGCTCGGCTCTTTCCACGATCTGCTTCTCAATGCCGTCACGCATCCCGGCATGCTGGTCTACCTGGACAACATTCGCAACACCGGGCCCAACGCCAGGCTGCGCCGGGAAGGCCGGACCAAAGACAGCGTGAACGAAAACCTCGGGCGCGAGCTGCTTGAACTGTTCACGCTCAGCCCGGCGGCGGGCTACACGCAGCAAGACGTCGAGCAGGCCACGCTCATCCTGACAGGCTGGGGCGTGCAGCGGCCTGACAAGCGGCGCCAGGCCGGCGTGGCGCTGGGCACGCGCTTTGACTTCCATCGCCATGAGCCGGGTTCGCAAACCGTGATGGGCAAGACCTACCGCGCCTTGCTGCGGCCCTCGTCCAAGCTTGAAGACTTGTTGGCCGACCTCGCCGTGCATCCGGCCACGCTGCGGCATTTGGCGCACAAGTTGTGCGTTTATTTCATTGACGACCAGCCGCCCGAGCGTGCGGTGGCCCATGTTGAACAAGCTTTTGTGCGCAGCAACGGGCATCTGCCGGCTGTGCACGAGGCGGTACTGGAGGCCTGCTGGTTCACGCTGGGCAGCACGCGCAAATTCGCTTCGCCTGAAGCCTGGCTCTGGCAATGCCACACGGTCAGTGGTCTGGCGCTGCCGCAGGCCTTGCCGCTGCCCAACACGCCCGGCCTGAAAACCATCAATGTGCTGCATGACATGGGCCAGGCCTTGCCGCGCTGCCCGCAGCCCAATGGCTGGCCCATCAAGTCGGTGGACTGGTTGTCGCGCGAAATGCTGGACCGGCGCATTCGCTGGGCGCAAATGATGGCGCCCGACATGCTGCGCGGGCCACAGCGCCTGTCGCCCGAGGCGGTGGCTGGCCTGGTGCAATCGCAATTGCCTGAAGGCAGCGCGGCGCAGGCCAGTGCGCAAGCGGCGCTCGCCCGCCGCGACGCCGCTACGGCCCTGAGCCTCTTGTTGCTCAGCCCTGAATTCCTGTGGAGTTAAGCCCTATGCAAAGACGCACTCTGCTCAAAACGGCCGGCGCCACGGCCATGCTGAGCCTCACCGGCGCGGCCTCCGCAGCCTCGGCCGCATCCTCCGGCGCCGAGGCGAACCGCTTGCTGGTGGTCTTGCTGCGAGGCGGCATGGACAGCTTGTGTGCCGTGCCGCCCGTGGCCGACCCGCTGCTCGAAAGCCTGCGGCCCAATCTGCGCATCCGTCAGGCGCTGCGGCTTGATGGCAGCTTTGGCCTGCATCCCGCGCTCGGCCAGATGCATGCGCTGTGGCAGCAAAACCAGCTCGCCATCGTGCACAGCACGGGCTTTGGCTACGCCGGGCGCTCGCACTTTGAAGGCCAGGACGTGATGCAGTCCGGCGTCATGAAACCCTATGCCTCGGCCACCGGCTGGGTCGGCCGGGCGATGGAGCTTGCCCGTGTAGACAGCGGCGTGGCCATTGCCATTCCCATGCCGCTGATCTTGCGCGGGCACGAAGCCGCCGCCACCGAATACCCCAACTGGATGCGCAGCCCGCAAGCCGCGCTCATGACCGAGGTCAATGCGCTGTGGCGCAGCGACAAAGCGCTGGCGCCCTATGGCGCAAGGTTGCTGGAAGAAAGCCTGGTGACCAACGCGCCTCGCCAGATGCGCGGCGACGAGTTTGCGCAGACGCGCAGCCCGGCCGCACTGGCCCGCCTGGCCGGCCAGCGCATGAGCGCGCCAGACGGCCCGCGCATCGGCTTGATCGACATGGAAGGCGGCTTTGACACCCACGCCAGCCAGGGCGCAGACACCGGCACGCTGGCCAACAAGCTGGGCGACCTGGACGCCGTGATCGGCGCTTACCGCCAGTCCATGGGTGCCATGTGGTCGCGCACGCTGGTGCTCACGGTCACCGAGTTCGGCCGCACCGTGGCCGAAAACGGCACCACCGGCACCGACCACGGCGTGGGCAGTTGCTGCTTTTTAGCGGGTGGCCTGGTGGCCAAGGCGCAAGTGCTGGCCGACTGGCGGGGGCTTGCCAGGGAGCAGCTTTTTGAAGGCCGAGATTTGCCGACCACGATAGATGCGAGCGCGGTGCATGCGCAGGTGCTGCAAAAAGTCTTTGGTCTCACGTCCAGGCAGGTGGAATCGGTGCTGGCTTTCAAGCCGCACCCGGCCTTAAGCGGCTTGCTGGCTTAGACGTAAAAAAACCGCGCAACCTTTCGGTTGTGCGGTTTAGTTTTGTCGGCCCTGGCCGGCGTCTGCGCTTAGAGCAAGCCCTGCGTGCGCGCCAAGTGGCTGGCCTGCGAACGGCTTTTAACGTTCAGGCGGCGGAACAAACGCCACAAGTGAACCTTGACGGTGTGCTCGCTGATTTGCAGTTCTTCGGCGATGTCGCGGTTGCTCAGGCCCTTGTCCAGCATCACCAGCAACTGCTTTTGGCGCTTGGACAACTTTTCAGGCGTGGTGCCAGGTTCCGCGTCCGGGTCGTCGAGCAAGAACACACGCAAGGCGTTGGAGATTTCAGTCGCGCCAGCGGACTTCTGGATGTAGGCGTCGGCACCGGCTTCGATCGAGAGGTCTTCGTAGTCAGCAGCCGGGGCTGCGGCCAACA
>CAZNQE010000007.1:0-50564 GCA_964575005.1 uncultured Polaromonas sp.
GTTTGCTCTGCCACGACGGCGAGTTTGATGATTTGCTGGGCGAGTTGGCCTTGCCTCGGCTCGATCTCGTGATTTCCGACCGGCCGGCGCCTAGCAACCCGAACATGAAGCTCTACAGCCATGCGCTGGGCAGCTCGCCCATGGCTTGGTACGCCACGCCAGCCTTGCACGCTGCCGCGCTCGACGGCTTTCCCCATTCATTGGCCAAGGTGCCGGTGCTGCTGCCCACCGGCCACACCGCCGTGCGAGCCCGGCTGGACCACTGGTTCGACGAGCTCGGCATCTTGCCAAGGGTGGTGGGCGAGTTTGAAGACAGTGCGCTTTTAAAAACATTTGGCGCCAGCGGCATGGGCGTGTTCCCAGCAGTGACCTGGGTGCACGACGACATGTTCGCTCACTTCGGCGTCAAGCAAGTGGGCCTGTGCGGCAAGGTCGAAGACCACTTTTTTGCGATCACCAGCGAAAAGAAAATTGAGCACCGCTTGCTGGGGCGACTGATGGGGCTTAACGCAAGTTTGGTACCACCAACAGGAATCGAACCTGTATCTAGCGCTTAGGAGGCACTCGTTCTATCCATTGAACTATGGCGGCAGCACTGACTGCTTGGCATCTGGCGGCGTGGCCACCAGAAGCGGCTTGATTGTAGGGCGGGCTATTCGTAGGGTACGGTGAAGATCAGATCGACTGCGGCTTGTTCACCGGCTTGTGCGCGCACGGTCAGGCGTTGGGACAGGTCGTAAAAGAGGAAGAGTGTGCCGACGGCGCCCGAGAGGCTGCGTTCGTAGGCAGCGTAAAAGTTGCGCGAGAAACGCTTGCCCAGCGTGATGGCGCCGCCGCTGGCGGTGCCGGCGTCGGTGCTGCTGGGCGTGCGGATGGACAGCTCGTCCAGGCCCAAAGACGCCGCCAGCCCGCCGGTGTTGGTGCCGGTGCGGCTGCCCAGCAGGGCAATGGCGGCTTGCTGCAAGAGCGCGGCTTCAGCACCACCGCTGGCCGATGAGCGGCCCAGCACCAGCCATGAGAGTTTTTCGGCGTCGGGCAGCTCGGGCTCGGCATACAGACGCACGCGCGGCAGCAAGGCCGTGCCGCTGATCTGCACGCCCACCCGCTGCGTGAGGTTGGGCCGAATGGCCAGGATGTCCAGCGCCGGGTTGTCCAGCGGGCCTGCAAAGCGCAGCACGCCTTCTTCAATGTCCAGCCGCTGGCCGTAAGCGCGGTACTGGCCGTTGTAAGTCAACAAAGTGCCATAAAGCCGCGGCGTGGCCAGCGAGTCACCGAGCAGCGCCAGGATGCCGCGCATGCGCGTGTCCACGCCCCGGCCTTGAATCAGGAAGTCCTCGCCCAGGTCAATCTGAACCGCCAGCTTGACGGGTGTGCGCGGCCCGCGGCTGGCGCCTGGCTTGGCGGTGGTCGCGCCGCGCACCACCACATCGTCGCCCAGTTGGGGCCGGTCTTCGTCGGGCAGCGTGATGCGCGCCTGGTCGATCTTGAGCAGGCCATTGATCTCGGGTTGGCCGTTTCTTAGCGCCGCTTGCAGCTGGCCCGACAGTGTGATTTCGCGGTCGTTTCGCACGCTCACGCGCAAACGCTCCAGCTGTGTGCTCAGCCTGACCTGGGGCTGGCCTTCGACCCAGGCCGCTTCACCGTCTGCACGCAAGATGCCGCCTGTGCCCCGCGGCCCAGCGCCTTGCAGGCTGAACTCACTGATGCGCATGCGCGTGCCGTCGAGTTGCGCGCGCAGGCGGCCGTTGCCCAGCTCAATGCCGTCCACCACCGAGCGCAAGGCCAAGTCGTTGGCATCCAGCGTGCCCGTGACTTGCGGGTCTCCGCGCGTGCCTTGAAGGGCCAGGTCAGCGTTGACAGCGCCGCGCAAGCGCCAACCCGGCGGCGCCAGCACGGACCACACGCCGATGCGCGGCAATTGCGCCTTGACTTGTCCGCGCAAGGCGGCGTCATCGGGCCACAACCAGCGGGGCTCAGTCTCGCCGGCTGGCGTGCGACGAAAAAGTTGCGTGCGCAACTCGGCCTGTACGTTGCCTGCGCGTTCGCTGGCCCAGCGCAGTTGCGCAGTCACAGCGCCGCCATCGCTCTGCACATCCAGCCTGGCCTCGCGCAGGCCGGCTGCCACGCGGGCGGCCTGACCTTCGGCGGTCTCTGCTTGCACCGTGAGGTCGCCGCTGCTGCGCGCCAGCTGCGCCTTGAGCTTCAAATCGCTGCCCACCACCGCGTCCCATTGCCCGTCAAACAGCAGCGCACCGCTCAGGCCCGTCTGTCCCAGGGGCGAACCCAGCACCGCGTCGGCCCAGGCCAGTGGCAGGCCGCGCAGCGTGCCGGCCGTGGTCCATTGGCCGGCTTGCCAGCGCGTGGTTTGCCAGGCCAAAACAGCTTGCGTGGGCGTGCCACGCGCCGCGCCACTGATGGTGGTCGGCGCCGTCAACACCGCCTGACCTGGGTCCAGCTCAAGGCCCTGGGGCGTGCCGCGTGCCGCCACCGCTTGTTGCAGGCCCAGCCGCCATGCGCCGGCGCTTAAGGCCGGGTCTTGCAGGCTCAGGTCGAGTTGGCGCAAAACGCCCTGCCAGCGCAGCAGCGCGGGCGCGGTGCGGCGTGTGTCGAGTACGGCGCCAGCATCTGCCTGCAGTTGCAGGCTCGCGCGGCGCGAGCCGCTTTCCATGCGACCTTGCAGGCTGAGCCGGGCTTGGCTTAGACGGCCGTTGAGGCTGGCTTGCACATCGCGCAGGCGCAAGGGTGCAGGTGCAGGTGCAGGTGCAGGTGCAGTCGCAGTCGCAGTCAACCAGTCGAGCTGCGGAATCGTGAGCTGGGTTTGCAAGAGCGGGTCGCGCCAGCCGCCTTGCCAGGCCAGCGTCAGCCGGGCTTGACCGCGAGCGCCGGTGTGCTGCAAGACATTCATGTTCTGCAGGCCCGGCACGCCGCTCAGCCAGCGCAGCGCGCGCTGCGCATCGCTGCTGTCCAGTCTCAGTTGGCCATCGCCTCGCGTGGGCTGCAACTCGCCGGTTGCGGCCAGGCTCAGGCCTGGCGCGCGCAAGCTCACATCGCCCCGCCCGCTCGAAAGGCCAGGCTGAAACAAGCCCTTGGCCTGGAGTTCTGCGTCGGCGCTGCGCACGCGCAAAGTGGCCAGCTCCAGCGTGCCAGCCGCTGGCCTTGTGCGCGTTGCGCTCACCCAGGCGCCGCGTGCGCTGACTTCGCGCAGCTTCAGTTGGCCGAGTTGTTTGCTGAGCGTGTTGCTGTCCTTTAAAGCGCTGATCTGCGCGGCGCTGGCTTGCAGCGCGAGGTCAAAACCCAAGCGCGGGCCGGTGGATTGCGCACTGGCCCGCCCGCTCAGGCGCTGTGAGGGCAAGGCTGAATACAGCGCAGCAGCGTTGACGCTGTCCAGGGTGCCCCGAAACTCCCAGCCACCGTCGCCAGCCGGCCTTGCACTCGCGCTGTTGCTGGGCGTTTGGGGTGCTGGCTTCCATTGGCCGCTGCCTTGCAGCCGGCCACCGCCCAAGCGCGCATTGAGCGAGCGCAGCAGCGCTTGCCCGTCGCGCCATTCACCATCGGCTTGCACTTGCTCGGCGGGCAGGCGTTGACGGTCCCACGGGCCGGGGCTGGCGTTGCTGGCGTCCAGCTGCAAGCGCCAGGCCTTGGCGGGCAGGGGTTGCACGCTGGCGCTACCGTTCAAGCGGGTTTGCGGTGCGGCTGGCCACAGCATGGCCAGGTCTAGCGCTTGAAAGCGGGCCTCAGCATCGCTCACAGGCAAGGCGCCCCAAGGCGTGAGGCGGGCTTTGAGTTGCGCTTGCGGGCTGTCGGCAGGCGCAGCTTGGCCGGGAACAGACGGGGCGGTGGACGAAACTGGCGCTCCGTTCAAATCAGCCTGCACCTGCAAGTCAGCCAGGCGGCCTTGGGCATTTGCCTGCAAAACCAGCGGCAAGGCGGGCGCGCCTGCCGGCACCGATGCCGCCAGCGTACCGCTCAGTTCGGCTTGAAGCGCAAACGGTGCGTCGCTGTTCACCTGGGCTTTGCCTTGGTAGCGGCCATCGGCCCACGCGAGCTCTGTCAGTTCAAGCTGATGTTGCGGCCCCGTATACCCATAGCGGCCACGCAGCTTGCCGGTGTTCACGGCGGTTGTACCTTGCCATGTCAGCTTGTCAATTTCCAGCGCGTCAATGCTCAGGCTCAGGCGTGCCGGCAGCGCAATTCGCAGTGACGCTGGTGGGGCCGACGGCGGTGCATCAGCGCGTTCAATGGGCTCGACCTCAAGCGACGCCGCACGCAGCCGCTGCACATGAACCGAGCGCGTGAGCAAGGCCAGCGGCTGCCAGCGCAGCTCGACTTCGGTCGCCCTCACGCGCAGCCCTTCGCTTTGCCACGTCAGTTCAGCCGCGCGTCCACCGCCGCGCAGTGAACCCGTGACACCGTTTGATTGCAAAGCGGTCGCGCCTTCGGCTGGCGTTTGCGCGGCCCAGCGCAAGGCCGTGGCCAGCGAACCTTCGCTGCCCGCCCACAGCCAGGCGGCGGCAGGTACCAGCAGCAACACAGCCAGCACCCAGACCGCGCGTTTGAGCCCGGTCCACACGGCAGCGCCGATCACGCTGACCGCGCTTTCTCGCGGCGCTCGCTCGGGGCGGCCGCTGGGCGTGGCGGCGTGGGTGTCAGGGGTCGGCGTGCTCAAAATACAAAACCCACGCTCAGGTGCAGCCGGGTTTTGCGGCTCTGCAGGCCGTAAGCCACATCCACGTCGAGCGGGCCGATCGGGCTCTTCCAGCGGGCGCCAGCGCCCACGCCCACGGCCAGGTCGCGTCCCAGTTCGGCCGGCTTGTTGCTCACTTGTCCCGCATCCAAAAACACAGTGGCTTCCCAGTCGGTCGGCAGCCCGGCGCGCAGCAGGGGCTGCTGCCATTCAGCGCTGCCGACTGCCATGTAGCGGCCAGGGCCGGTGCTGCCGTTGGGCAGTGTGATGCCGATGTCGCGCAGGCCGTAGCCGCGCACCGTGATGTCGCCGCCCGTGCGGAAAAGTTGTGTGGCTGGCAGGCTGGCGCTGTCGGCGGCCAGCACCGCGCCACCTTCAGCGCGCAGGGCCAGGCGGCCCCGGCCCAATGACGGCAAGGGCAAGAGCCCCAGCCAGCGACCGACCAGACGCGTGTAAGGGTCACGTTGCTGGCCCAGCGTGCTGCCACCGCCCACTTCAAAAGCCATGCCGTAGCCACGCGAGGGAAAGGGCAAGTTGTCGAAGTAGCGGCCCGTCCAGCCGTAGTTGAGGCTGAGCGCCGAGCCTTCGCCCACGCGCGAGTCTTCAACGCCGAGCACCGCCGCACTCACCCGGGCGCGGTCATATTGCAGATACACGTCGCGGTCTATGCGCTCGCCCGCTTGCAGTCGGCCAAATCGCAGGGTTTGTGCCTGCGTCACCAACTCGTCGTCGTCGCGCTGCTCGGCGCGGGCCAAGCCAACCCAGCGCCAGTTGCTCTCGTCGGGCAGCGAGGTCCATTGCGTTTGGGCCAGAGGCGACTTGCGCTCAAGTTGAAGTTTGGTCACGGCGCGCCAGCCAATGCCAGGCAGGCGGTTGTGTGTGTGCTCAATAGAAGCGCGTGGCCCGCTGTCGGTGGTCAGGCCCAAGCCGAGAACGACTTTTTGCAGCTTGGCTTCACGCACCTGCACAGTCACTGGCGCAGCGGCCGCGTCGCTGGCGGTGTCCACCGTCACAAAGGCCGAGTCAAAGTAGCCACTGCCTGCCAGGCGCTGCTGCGCTTCCACCAATTTGCGCTGGTCATAGACGTCGCCTGGGTTCAGGCGGGCCAGGCGTGGCACCAGCACCGGGTCGTAGCGTTCCAGCCCGGTTACCCGCAATTCGCCCAGCCGGTAGAGCGGGCCTGAATCGAGTTCGAGCGTGAGGCGGGCGGCGCGGGTGGGCGGGTCAATGTCGGCCAGGCTGTACGACACCGTGCCCGCCGGGTAGCGCCTGGCCACCAAAGCGCGCAAGGCTTGAGTCTTGGCCTCGTCCCAGCCGCCTTGTGTGAAGCGCTGGCCGGGCGGCAACCGCCAGTCTTGCGTGATGGTGTGCTTCTGGGCAGTCGCGTCTTCGTCGGCGCTTTGCGCAATGTCGCCCTTGAAGCGCAGGTCGATGGCGGCCACCCGCGTGGGCGCCCCGGGCTCGACGCTCACCACGATGGTCGGACGGCCGCTTTCGGTGGCAGGGCCACGGCGAATGTCGATGCCGGCATCGAAGTAGCCCAAGGTCCCCAGCAAATTGCGCACGTCGTCCTGTGCCAGCACGATCAAGCGCGCCAGTTCGTTATCGTCCAGATCCGTGACGGCGCGGTAGCGGCGCAGCTGCATCTGCCGGTCCAGCAGGGCGGCGATGTCGCTGGGTGCTTCAATGCGCAGGTCAAAGGCCACGTCAGTGGGTGAGGGCGCCGCCTGGGCCCATGCGCCACCGGCGTGTAAGCAAGCCAAGCTGGCCAGGGCCAACACCAAATGGCGTGCTGAGTGGAGGGTCACGCGCTCAAGTTTACGTCTCACTTCGTGAGCAAACGCATGGCCTCTTCAAGCCCTTTAAGGGTCAGCGGAAACATGCGCTGACTGACGAGCTGCTGCATCACGGCGATGCTCTGCCGGTACTGCCACACGCCTTGCGGCTCAGGGTTGATCCAGGCAAATTTAGGAAAGGCATTGGTCAGTCGCTGCATCCATTCAGCGCCAGATTCTTCGTTGTTGTATTCCACGCTGCCGCCGGGCTGCAAGATCTCGTACGGGCTCATGGTCGCGTCGCCCACAAAGATGAGTTTGTAATCTTTGTTGTACTTGCGAATGATGTCCCAGGTCGCAAATTTTTCGCTGAAGCGGCGGCGGTTGTTCTTCCACATGAAGTCATACACGCAGTTGTGGAAGTAATAAAACTCCAGGTGCTTGAACTCGGTCTTGGTGGCTGAAAAAAGCTCTTCTACCCGCGCAATGTGCTCATCCATGGTGCCGCCCACGTCCATGAGCAGCAGCACCTTCACGTTGTTGTGGCGCTCGGGCACCATCTTGATGTCTAGCCAGCCGGCATTGGCCGCGGTGGAGCGGATCGTGTCGTCCAGGTCCAGCTCGTCAGGGCTGCCTTGGCGTGCAAACTTGCGCAGGCGCCGCAGCGCCACTTTGATGTTGCGGGTGCCGAGTTCTTGTGTGTCGTCGTAGTCTTTGTAGGCGCGCTGGTCCCAGACTTTGACCGCGCTTTTGTTGCGGCTTTTTTCTTGCCCGATGCGGATGCCCTGCGGATTGAATCCGTTGGCACCAAAGGGTGAGGTGCCACCCGTGCCAATCCATTTGTTGCCGCCTTCGTGACGTTCCTTTTGCTCTTCAAAGCGCTTTTTCAGCGTCTCCATGAGCTCGTCCCAGCCCATCTTTTCTATTTTTGCCTTGTCTTCGGCGCTGAGGTCGAGCTCCAGGTTTTTGCGCAGCCACTCCAGCGGAATGTCTTGCGTGAAGTCGGCCACCATTTCCACGCCCTTGAAGTACGACGCAAAAGCGCGGTCGAACTTGTCGTAGTGCTTTTCGTCTTTGACGAGCACGGTGCGGCTGAGGTAGTAGAAGTCGTCGATCTTGTAGGCGCCTTCGCCAGACGCCGTGTCGGCTCCGCTGTTGGGTCCGACCACCCCAACCTGCAAGGCTTCGAGCAGCATCAGGTATTCCTTGACCGACACCGGCAGTTTGGCCGAACGCAGGGTGTAAAAGAAATCGATCAGCATGCGGTCTCCACGGTCGGGTCTGTGCCGAAACTCGCCAACGCCTTCAGCGCGGCTTGTCCAGCAAATACAGCAGCTGCGCCTTGACCTCAGGCCATTCGCCCGCGCTCAGGCTGTACATCACCGTGTCGCGCACGCTGCCATCGCGCCGCAGCGCGTGGCCGCGAATCACGCCGTCCTTGCGCGCGCCCAGCCGCTCAATGGCGCGTTGCGAAGCGAAGTTGAAATTGTCCGTGCGCCAGCCGACGGTCTTGCAAGCCCATGTTTCAAAGGCGTGCGTGAGCATCAGAAGTTTGCAGGTGGTGTTGACGTGGGTGCGTTGGCTGCGCTGGGCATACCACGTGTAACCAATTTCGGCGCGCTGCACCGCAGGCACGATGTCGTGGTAACTGGTCGTGCCGAGCACAGTGCCTGTGGCTTGCTCCACGACAGCAAAGGCCATGCGGTGCCCGGCAACGCGTCCTGCCAAGGCCGTGTCGATGTACTCACGCGTTTGTGCCGGCTCGGGCACCGAGGTCACGCGAATGCGCCAGAGTTCGCCGTCGGCCGCGGCCGCGGCCAGACCAGCTTCATCGGCAAGCGTCAGAGGCCGCAATTCAATGCCGCACGCCGCCAGGGTGAACGAGTTCAGTTGAATCATGGGCAGATCAGCGCTTGGATGACGATTGAGCCTGCTCTGCCTTGGCTGCCCGCAGGGCCTGCCAGCGCCGGGCCAGTTGCAGGCCGCCACCGCCGCCCAAGCCCACCAGCACGATGCCGCCTATGGCTTGCGCGTCATAGCCTTGAGAAAACACGTTCAGGCCCAGCAAACGGCCGACCCAGAAACCCAGCAAGGCACCGCCGACAAAACCCACCGCGTCAGACAGTCCTTCAAGCCACAAATTCTTTTTCATTGGCAAAGCTCCGGTCAACGGTTGTGGCGCTGCATGAACACCAGCTTTTCAAACAGCGTGACGTCCTGCTCGTTCTTCAAGAGCGCGCCCACCAGCGGCGGCACGCTCACCTTGTCGTCCTTGCTTTGCAGCACATCCAGAGAAATGTCTTCGGCCACCAACAGCTTGAGCCAATCCAAAAGCTCAGAGGTGGACGGCTTTTTCTTCAGGCCAGGCAGGCTGCGCACCTCGTAAAAAGTTTTCATGGCCGCAGCCAGCAGTTCTTTTTTCAAGCCCGGGAAATGCACGTCCACGATTTTCTTCATGGTGTCGGCGTCGGGGAACTTGATGTAGTGGAAAAAGCAGCGGCGCAGAAAAGCGTCTGGCAGTTCTTTTTCGTTGTTGGACGTGATGAACACCAGCGGCCGGTGCTTGGCGCGAATCAATTCCCGTGTTTCATAGCAATAAAACTCCATGCGATCAATTTCACGCAGCAAGTCGTTCGGAAACTCAATATCGGCCTTGTCGATTTCATCAATCAAGAGCGCCACCGGCTCGTCAGCCGTGAAAGCCTGCCAGAGCACCCCTTTGAGGATGTAGTTGTGAATGTCCTTGACCTTTTCCTCGCCCAGCTGGGAGTCGCGCAGGCGAGACACCGCGTCGTATTCATACAGGCCTTGCTGGGCCTTGGTGGTGGACTTGATATGCCACTGCAAGAGCGGCAAGTTCAGGGCCTGGGCCACTTCTTCAGCCAGCATGGTTTTGCCGGTGCCGGGTTCGCCCTTGACCAGCAGGGGCTTTTTGAGCATGGCCGAAGCGTTGACCGCCAGCATGAGGTCGTCGGTGGCGACGTAGTTTTGCGAGCCTTGGAATTTCATTTGCAGATGCACTCAAAAAAGCGGAGGGTCGGGAAAATTGAAGGAAGTCTGGGGTGGTCCGGCGAGGCTGCGGGGACATGCTGAGTCGTCAGCTTCAGTCAGGTGCGCGTCGCTATAATCGCCGGTGGTTTCAAGATGAATCTCATTGATTGTGCGCGCAAAATGATTAAGCTGTTCTCCACTGTTTTCGCTGTTGCTGTCTCGTTTGTGACGCTCTCAGCCCACGCCCAAAGCACCCCCGGTGACGCCAAAGCTGGCCAGGCCATCAATGCCATGTGCATCGGCTGCCACGGCATCAAAGGCTACCAAGCCAGCTTTCCCGAGGTCTACAAGGTGCCCATGATTTCGGGCCAGAACGCCAAGTACATTGAATCTGCGCTCAATGCCTATAAAAAGGGCGAGCGTCGCCACCCGACCATGCGCGCCATCGCCGAGACTTTGACCGAAAAGAACATGGCGGATCTGGCGGCTTACTACAGCCAGCACGGCGTGGTGGAAGGCCAGGCAGCCCCTAAAGAAGCGCCAGCGCCGAGCCCGGTGGTTGCTTCTTTGCTGGGTAAAGCCAATTGCGCGTCTTGCCACGGTGCCAACTTCAGCACCCCGATTGACCCGTCTTATCCCAAGATTGCCGGCCAACACGCTGACTATCTTTTCGTGGCTTTGAAGGCTTACAAGCACTCTGACAATGTCTCGACGGGTCGCGGCAACGCCATCATGGGCGGCATGGCCAAGCAGTACACCAACGCTGAACTCAAGCAAATGGCCGGCTACCTGTCGGCCCTGCCTGGCGATCTGAAAATCGTGCCGCAGAGCCGCTTTCGTTAAGCTGCACTGAGCGGGCCATGAGGCTCGCCCCAATAAAAAAGCCGGTCAATTGACCGGCTTTTTGCTTTTGTGCGACTGTTGTAGATGCTTCAGTCGCGCGTCGCGTGGCGTTGCACGCAATCGATGTAGGCCGCGCCATCGGGCGGGCGGCCGGCGCGCTGGCTTTCCCAGACCATCTGTCCCAGGCAGTCCATGGTTTCATGGTGCGCCTTATGCAGCGAGTCGCGCTTGGCCGCCAGCAGTTCGACCGCCTGACGAATGCCGCGTGGCTGGTCGATGGAGCACTGCTCGCTGATGGTCAGGTGCATGGACAGGTGCAAGAAGGGGTTGGTCTTGCCGTCCTCGACTTCATACATCCGGGCCACGGCCGCCTCGGCGTCGCTCAAGTCCAGGTGGTATTCGGGATGCTCCTGGATCCACTGGCTGACCAGCGTTTCCATGGCGTCCAGCGGTGCGCCGGCCAGGGTTTTGGCATGCACTGCGCAGAAGAATTTGCGGACATCGGACTGGGACGGCGTGAACATCGCCAAAGCGTAGCACGCGCAGGGCGCCAGTCGGCCTTGTCAGCGCTTGCCTGCCACCAAGCTGGAGATGGTTTGCGCGGCGCGCAGCAGGCTTGGCAGCATCTGGGTTTGCATGACTTTGGCGCTGGTGCGCATGGCCTGGCCGCTGATGTTCAGGGCCGCCACCGTGCGGCCTTCGCGGTCTGTCACCGGCGCGGCCAGCGACACCAAGCCTTCTTCGAGTTCCTGGTCCACCAGCGACCAGCCTTGCTTACGGGCGGCCTGGACACGGGCCATCAATTCGTCCACGCCCGTGAGCGTATGGCGCGTGAGCGCTCGCCGGTCACTGGCTTCCAGGCGCTGGCGCACCTCGGCGTCGGGCAGTCCGGCCAGCAGGACGCGGCCCAGGGAGGTGCAGTAGGCCGGCAGCCGCGAGCCCACGCCCAGGCCAATGCTCATGATCTTGTGCGTCGGGATGCGCAGCACATAGATGATGTCGGTGCCTTCGAGCGCGGCCGCCGAACACGACTCTTTGACTTCTTCGACCAACGCTTCCATCACCGGCTCGGCCAGGTTCCAGATCGGCATGGACGAGAGGTAGGCAAAGCCCAGGTCGAGGATGCGGGGCGTGAGCGAAAACAACTTGCCGTCGGTGCTGACATAGCCCAGGGCTTGCAGCGTCAGCAGGATGCGACGGGCGCCGGCGCGTGTCAGCCCAGCGCGTGCGGCCACCTCGCTCAGGGTCTGGCGGGGCGCGTCTGCATTGAAAGAGCGGATCACCTGCAAGCCGCGAGCGAAGGACTGCACATAGGTGTCGCCGGGCACGGGCGTGGAGGGCAAAGCGGAAAGCGGAAGCGAAGGGGTGGTTGCCATGGCGCTGAGGATCTCCTAGAATTCATTATACGAACAGTTGTTCTTATAGCGAACAGGAAAAGTTAAATGATCAACAAAATTTCCCCCTCCATCGAAAGCGCCCTAGCCGGCGTCAAAGACGGCGACACCGTGCTGATTGGCGGCTTTGGTACGGCCGGCATCCCCAACGAGCTGATTGATGGACTGATTGCCCAAGGCTCCAAAGACCTGGTGGTGGTGAACAACAACGCCGGCAATGCCGAGACCGGCCTGGCCGCGCTGCTCAAGGCTGGCCGTGTGCGCAAGATCATTTGCAGCTTTCCACGCCAGGCCGACAGCCAGGTGTTTGATGGTCTGTACCGCAGCGGCAAGCTTGAGCTCGAACTCGTGCCGCAAGGCAATCTGGCCGAGCGCATCCGTGCGGCAGGCGCCGGTATTGGCGCATTTTTCTCGCCCACAGGCTTTGGCACCGAGCTGGCCAAGGGCAAGGAAACGCGTGAGATCAACGGCAAGCAGTACGTGCTGGAAATGCCGATTTACGGCGACGTGGCGCTCATCAAGGCCGAGCGTGGCGACCGCTGGGGCAACCTGATGTACCGCAAGGCGGCGCGCAATTTCGGGCCGGTGATGGCTACCGCGGCGCGCATGACGGTGGCCACCGTCCATGAGATTGCCGAGCTCGGCACCCTGGACCCGGAGCACATCGTCACCCCCGGCATCTACGTCAGCAAGATCGTTCGCATTGACCGCGTGGCCACGGCGGCAGGCGGCTTCAAAAAGGCAGCATGAACATGAACTACATCAAACGCAGCAAAGACGAAGTGGCCCAGCGCGTGGCCCGCGACATTCATGACGGCGCTTACGTCAACCTGGGCATCGGCATGCCGACGCTGGTGGCCAATCATTTGCCGGCTGGCATTGAAGTCATCTTGCACAGCGAAAACGGCATCCTGGGCATGGGCCCGGCGCCGGCGGCCGGCGAAGAAGATTACGACTTGATCAATGCTGGCAAGCAGCCCGTGACGCTGCTTGCCGGCGGTGCGTATTTTCATCATGCCGACAGCTTCGGCATGATGCGCGGCGGCCATCTGGACATCTGCGTGCTGGGCGCGTTTCAGGTCAGCGCCACGGGTGATCTGGCCAACTGGCACACCGGCGAGGCCGATGCGATTCCGGCCGTGGGCGGCGCCATGGATTTGGCCATTGGCGCCAAGCAGACCTGGGTGATGATGGATTTGCTGACCAAAAAAGGCGAGAGCAAAGTGGTGGCCAACTGCAGCTACCCCCTCACCGGCATCGCCTGCGTCAAGCGCATTTATTCAGAACTCGCCACGCTCGAATGCACTTCCGAAGGCCTGCGGCTCATCGACAAGGTCGAAGGCCTTGAGCACGCAGAGCTTGAAAAAATGCTGGGCTTGCCCATCGCCATTTGAGCGCGGCGCAAAAGCTTCCTGAACCGCTGAAAAGCCATTCACACCTAAATCAAAGAGACATTCAATGACCACCCACGCTTTCATTTGCGACGCGATCCGCACCCCCTTTGGCCGCTACGGCGGCGCGCTGTCCAGCGTGCGCGCTGACGACCTGGGCGCCATCCCGCTCAAGGCTCTGATGGCCCGCAACCCGAACGTGGACTGGCAAGCCGTAACGGACGTGATTTATGGCTGCGCCAACCAGGCCGGTGAAGACAACCGCAACGTGGCGCATATGTCCAGCCTGCTGGCCGGGCTGCCCTTTGAGGTGCCAGGCTCCACCATCAACCGCCTGTGCGGCTCTGGCCTGGACGCCTTGGGCACGGCGGCCCGTGCCATTCGCGCTGGCGAGGCGGGCTTGATGATTGCTGGCGGCGTTGAAAGCATGAGCCGCGCGCCTTTTGTGATGCCCAAGGCCGAGTCGGCCTTCAGTCGCAACAACGCCGTGTACGACACCACCATTGGCTGGCGCTTCATCAACAAGTTGATGAAGGAAAAGTACGGCGTCGATTCCATGCCCGAGACGGCAGAGAACGTCGCCACCGATTTCAAGATCGAGCGTGAAGCGCAAGACCGCATGGCTCTGGCCAGTCAGCGCAATGCCGTAGCCGCTCAAAAAGCCGGCCACCTGGCCCGCGAGATCACGCCCGTGACCATTGCGCAGAAAAAAGGCGATGCCATCGTGGTGGACCAGGACGAGCATCCACGCGACACCAGCCTGGAGGCCCTCGCCAAGCTCAAAGGCGTAGTGCGGCCTGACGGCACGGTGACCGCAGGCAACGCCAGCGGCGTGAACGACGGCGCCTGCGCCCTGCTGTTGGCCGACGAAGCCAGCGCCGCCAAGAACGGCTTGACGCCGCGCGCCCGCGTGGTGGGCATGGCCACCGCCGGCGTGCCGCCGCGCATCATGGGCATGGGCCCTGCGCCAGCCACGCAGAAAGTGCTGGCACTGACCGGCCTGAGCCTGGCGCAACTCGACGTGATTGAACTGAATGAAGCCTTTGCTGCGCAAGGCCTGGCTGTGCTGCGCCAGCTTGGACTGCAAGACGACGATGCCCGCGTGAACGCCTGGGGCGGCGCGATTGCGCTGGGTCATCCGCTGGGTGCCTCGGGCGCCCGCCTGGCCACGACGGCGGTGAACCGTCTGCACGCCACCGGTGGGCGATACGCGCTGGCCACTATGTGCATCGGCGTGGGGCAGGGCATCGCGGTTATTCTTGAGCGGGTCTGAGGCTGCATTCGGGCTGCGCCCTTAAGCGCACGGCAGTTTCTTTTCTCGCTGCTGATTTGCCTTGAACTTTCCCCTCATCACCGACCCCGGCTTTTATGCCGTCGCCGTTCCGGCTGTGCTCTTGCTGGGCCTGAGCAAGAGCGGTTTTGGTGCGGGTTTCGGCTCCTTGGCCGTACCCATGATGGCGCTGTCGGTGACGGTGCCGCAGGCCGCAGCCATCTTGATGCCGGTTCTGTTTTGCATGGATCTGATGGCCTTGGGCGCATTTCGCAAGGACTTCGACTTCAAGTTCTTGCGTTTCCTCATTCCCTATGGCTTGCTCGGCATCTTCATTGGTGCGCTGCTTTTCAAGTGGCTGGATGCACGCACCGTCGCGGGCCTGGTGGGCGGCTTTACCTTGCTTTTTCTGGCTCAGCGCCTGCTGTTTCCGCCCCGGCCTGACAGCCAGGCGCCGCCGCGCTGGGTGGGCGCCCTGCTGACCATGACTTCAGGCTTCACCAGTTTCGTGTCGCATTCAGGCGGTCCGCCCATCAGCGCTTACATGATTCCCATGCGCCTATCGCCGGTCAAATTCAGCGCCACCATGGCCTTTTTCTTTTTCACCATCAACTTGTCCAAGTGGGCACCCTACGCCTGGCTTGGACTGCTGGACTTGCGCAACATGGCCACTTCGCTGGTTTTGCTGCCGCTGGTCCCGATTGGGGTGGGCACGGGCGTGCGCCTGGCCCGGCGTGTCAGCCCTGTCTACTTTTACCGCTTTATCTACATCGGCATGTTCCTCACAGGTGTCAAGCTGCTGTGGGACGCTTTTGCGCGCTGATTGCGCGCTGAGCCTTTTGCGACTGACCCGCGCGCATCGGGCTGGTTAAAGTCGCGGTCATGAAGACCTTCGAGACCCTTTCAGGCCTCGCCCAATGTCAAGGCCAGGAAATCCTCAGCGAATGGATCGACATCACGCAGGCCAAGGTCAACCTGTTTGCCGATGCCACCAACGACCATCAGTGGATTCATGTGGACCCGGAAAAAGCAAAGGCAGGGCCGTTTGGCGGCACCATCGCTCATGGTTTTTTGACGCTGTCTTTGCTGCCGGCCTTTTTTGATTCCGCCTTCAAGGTGCGGCACGCCGGCATGGGCGTGAACTACGGCCTCAACAAAGTGCGTTTCATGGCACCGGTTCCCGTAGGCAGCCGCTTGCGCGCGCGGATGACGCTGCTGGACTGCGCACCCATCGATCACGAAGGGCAGCAATTTACCTGGGCCGTGACCGTGGAACGCGAAGGCCAGACCAAGCCGGTGTGCGTGGCCGAGTCGCTGCTGCGCTGCTACCCCTGAGCCGAAGCGGGGGCCGCCGACGGCATCTCAAAGCCGGTTTGCCGCCAAGCTTCAAACACCGTCACGGCCACCGCGTTCGACAGGTTCAGGCTACGCTGACCGGCCTGCATGGGCAGGCGCAGGCGTTGCAGGGGCGCAAACTGCTCGCGCACGGATTCAGGCAAGCCCTGGGTTTCCGATCCAAACACCAGCCAGTCGCCGGCTTTGAATCGCACATCAAAAGCATTGCCCGAGCCGCGCGTGGTCATGGCAAACATGCGCTCGGGCAGCGGCTGTTCGGCCTTTAAAAAAGCGTCCCAGCTGGCGTGCCGTTTCACATCTGCGTATTCGTGATAGTCCAGTCCAGCACGCCGCAGGTTTTTGTCGTCCATCGAAAAGCCGAGTGGCTCAATCAAATGCAAGCGGCAGCCGGTGTTGGCGGCCAGGCGAATGATGTTGCCGGTGTTCGGCGGGATTTCAGGGGCGACAAGGACGATGTGAAACATGCGCGCGATTATGTCGTCGCGTTCAGCTTGGCGCGGTGCGTGCCAGCACCAGCGCACTGACGCGCCGCACGCCGGCCTGGCGCAGCACTTGGGCCGCCGTCAGCAACGATGCGCCGCTGGTCATCACGTCGTCCACCAGCACCACGTCGCGGCCTTGCAGCAGAGCCGCGCGCAGCGGCTCCACTGCAAACGCGCCCTGTAAATTGCTCAGCCGTTCGCTGCGTTTGAGCTCGCTCTGCGGCCGGGTATGGCGTATGCGCAAAAGGTAACTCGCGTCAGCGCTTGCACGGCAGCCGCTTTGCCGCTTGAGCTCCCCAGCCAACTCCCAGGCTTGGTTAAAGCCGCGCCAGCCCAGGCGCTCGGCCGACAGCGGCACAGGCATCAGCACATCGTCCGTGCTCAAGTTGTGCAACAGGTCGGCAACGGCAGGCTGCCCCAGCAGCGCGCCGGCCATGAAGCGGGCCCAGCCAGTTTCATTGCCAAACTTGTACCGTGCCACCAGCCCCGACCAGGGAAAGGCGTAGGGCAGGGCGGCAAAGCAGGCGTCTAGGCCCAGCGGTTCGCGGATGCAGCGAGCGCATTGCGTGCGGGGCGCATGGCCGACGATGGCTGCGACGGGCTCAGGCATGGCCAGTGCACATGTTCGGCAGCGCAGCAGGGGCGGCGCAAAACGGCTCAGGCAGTCGCCGCAGACGGGCGCGCTGGGCCAGCGCCGGCACACGGCGCACTGGCTGGGAATGCGGGCCGCCAAGCCTTGGAAAGCGCCAAGAATCATGCAGTCAATATACTCGCCGTTCCCTCTGTCAGCCCACATGTCATCCATCCCACCGACTCAGCCTCACCAGCGTCCGCCAACCCTCGATCCCGTCGCGGTGGCTCGGTGGCAGCGCGCAGCGCCGGCTGTCACGCCCTGGCTGCATGCCGAAGTGGCCAGCCGCATGCTGGATCGCTTGCAATGGATCAAGCTGGCGCCCCAAACCTGGGCGCACTGGGGCCCCTTGCGCGGCGGCGTGCAAGCGCATGCGCAACTGGCCGAGCGTTACCCGGCCGCCCGCTGCCACGTCATGGAAGTGCAAGTTGAGCGCCAGGCCTTGGCCCGCACGACCTTGAGCCCACCATGGTGGAATCAATGGCCTTGGCGCAAGCGCCTGACCGTGTACGAGGCGCCCGCCCCTGGCAGCCTCAACATGCTCTGGGCCAACATGGCCTTGCACGAGGCGGCTGACCCGCAGGCGCTGCTCGGCCAGTGGCAACGGCTGCTGGCTGTGGACGGGTTTTTGATGTTTTCTTGCCTGGGGCCCGACACCGCACGCGAGCTCCGCAGCCTCTACGCTGCCCTCGGCTGGCCGCCCGCCGGCCATGAACTGACCGACATGCACGACTGGGGTGACTTGTTGGTGGCGACCGGCTTTGCCGAGCCGGTGATGGACATGGAGCGCATCACGCTCACCTTTGAAACACCGGCGCGGCTGCTGCAAGAGCTGACCGAGCTCGGGCGCAACTTTCATCCGGCCAGGTTTCCCGCCTTGCGCGGTCGCGAATGGAAAGCCCGGCTGGAAGCGCTGATTGAGGAGCGGGTGCCGCGCGCACCGGATGGCCGGCTGGTGCTGACCTTTGAGCTGATCTACGGCCATGCGCTCAAGGCCCGACCGCGGGTGAAGGTGGCTGCACACAGCGCGGTGTCGATCGAGGACATGCGCAGCCTGTTGCACAGCCCGCGTCAGCCCAGCATGAAGTGACTGCATTCAGAGGTGTGTGCAAGTGGGTGCAAAACAGGTGGCGCCCGGGGCTGTTTCGCGCCGATACAAGGCTGTCTGGCCGCCTAAAGGCCTTGGCTGCAGCGGGCTGGGCTTCTTAGATAAAATTTATCTTTCTTTGGGCATGTTCCCACGCATCACGCGCTCCCGGTCTGGGTTGCGCCCTTTTGTGAGTGTCCCGTGAACCCTTTACCCAAGCTCCGCTTTGGCACCGTGCGCCCGCAGGGTGAGCAAAATCTGCCGGCTGTGCAATGGCTGCTCAAGCGCAATTGCTCTGTCACGCCTGCCCAACTGGGCAAGCTGTATGTATCGCTGTGTGTCGTGTCCCTTGGGATTGCTGCCTTGTTCTGGGTGCAGGGCGCTCGCTTTGTGCTGCCCTTCGCCTGGCTGGAGTTGATGGCCGTCGGCGCGGCCTTTCTGGTCTATGCGCGACATGCCCGTGACGGAGAAAAAATCGTTTTGCAGGGCCGGCAATTGGTGGTCGAGCTGGAAAACGGGGGGCACACCGAGCGGGCTGAGTTTGAGCGCGACTGGGTCCGTGTCGAGCCGTCCACAGGCGACGGCTCCTTGATTCAGGTGTCCGGGCAAGGGCGTTCTGTCACGGTGGGGCGGCATTTGCGGCCCGATCTGCGGCCTCTGCTGGCGCGTGAAATCCGGTTTGCCTTGCGTGGCTGTTAGCTCGCCGCACTGAAAGTCCGGTGTCAACTTGTCCGTCCACAATGGGCGCCGGCTGAGCTAACTTTATAATCAGCAGGTTGAATTAGTCCGTAATTGAATTCTTAGAAGTGATGACGATGAACGCAAGCAAAACCACAGGGCCTGGCATGACGTACGCAGGGACGATTCTGGAGTCTGTCAAAAACGCGCCCGCGGCTGCCTGCCGTACCGTTTTTACCGCTGCACTGGTCGCATCGGCATCACTGGGCGGCGCTGCCTTGGCCCAGGTCAAGGACCTGCCTGGCGGTCCGGCCGTCAACCAGCTCAACCTGCCAACGCCTATCACCCGGATTGCCGCCGAGCAGATCTGGCTGCACTGGTTCATGATGATCATCTGCGTGGTGATCTTCGTGGCGGTGTTTGGTGTGATGTTCTACTCCATCTGGAAGCACCGCAAGTCGGTCGGCCACAAGGCGGCCAACTTCCATGAGTCCACGGCCGTTGAAATCGCCTGGACTGTCATTCCTTTCCTGATCGTCATCGGCATGGCGCTGCCCGCCACCAAGGTGCTGGTGGCTTCGAAAGACACCACCAACGCCGACCTGACCATCAAGGCCACTGGTATCCAGTGGAAATGGGGCTACGAATACATCAAGGGCGAAGGCGAAGGCATCGGCTTCTTGTCGACCCTGGATTCAAGCCACCGCGAAATGTCCAACAACGGCGGCCCGGCCAAAGGCCAGTACGTGGACAACTACCTGCTCAAGGTGGACAACCCGCTGGTTGTGCCCGTGAACCAGAAAGTGCGGATCATCACCACCGCCAACGACGTGATCCATGCCTTTGCCGTGCCAGCCTTCGGCATCAAGCAAGACGCGATTCCCGGCTTCGTGCGTGACACCTGGTTCCGCGCTGAGAAGACCGGCGACTTTTACGGTCAGTGCCAAGAGCTCTGCGGCAAAGAACACGCCTACATGCCCATCCACGTGAAAGTGGTGACGGCCGAGCAGTACAGCCAGTGGGTCGCAGACAAGCAAAAAGAAGCCGCTGCCAAAGCTGATGATCCAGCCAAGGTTTGGGAGCTCGGTGCGCTGGTCGCCCGCGGCGAGAAGGTCTATGCGGCCAATTGCGCCGCCTGCCACCAGGCCAACGGCAAGGGCGCAGGCCCGATCAAGCCGCTGGATGGCTCGGCCATCGTTCTTGACAAAGATCACCTCAAGCAGATCAACATCCTGCTCAACGGCGCAGCCGGTGGTGCAATGCCCGCCTGGAAGCAGCTCAGCGACACCGACCTGGCCGCCGTGGTGACCTACACCAAGAACAGCTGGTCCAACAAGACCGGTCAGATCGTTCAGCCCGCCGAGTTCCAGGCTGCACGCAAGTAATCCGCACACAAGTTCCAAATTCAAGCCGGTCGCCGGCAGCGCAAAAGTAAGCCATCAAAGGAAGTCAGATGAGTGCAGTTCTAGACCATCACGATCATGCCCATGACCACGATCACCACGCCCCCACGGGCTGGCGTCGCTGGGTCTTTGCGACCAACCATAAAGACATCGGCACGCTGTATTTGCTGTTCGCCTTTGCGATGCTGATGTTCGGTGGCCTTCTGGCCATGGGCATCCGCGCTGAGCTGTACCAGCCAGGCCTGCAACTCGTGAATCCTGAGCTGTTCAACCAGCTCACCACCATGCACGGCCTGATCATGGTGTTCGGCGCCATCATGCCGGCCTTCGTGGGTTTTGCGAACTGGATGATTCCGCTGCAAATTGGCGCATCCGACATGGCTTTTGCCCGCATGAACAACTTCAGCTTCTGGCTGATGATTCCTGCCGGCCTGATGCTCATGCTGTCCTTCTTCATGCCTGGTGGCGCACCCGCTGCCGGCTGGACGCTGTACGCACCGCTGACCCTGCAGATGGGCCCCTCGATGGATGCCGGCATCTTTGCCATGCACATCCTGGGTGCCAGCTCCATCATGGGCTCGATCAACATCATCGTGACCATCCTGAACATGCGCGCCCCTGGCATGACGCTGATGAAGATGCCCATGTTCGCCTGGACCTGGCTCATCACCGCCTACCTGCTGATCGCCGTGATGCCCGTGCTGGCTGGCGCCATCACCATGACGCTGACGGACCGCCACTTTGGCACCAGCTTCTTCAACCCCGCCGGTGGCGGTGACCCGGTGATGTACCAGCACATCTTCTGGTTCTTCGGCCACCCCGAGGTGTACATCATGATCTTGCCGGCCTTCGGCATCGTCAGCCAGATCATCCCGGCCTTCTCGCGTAAGCGCTTGTTCGGTTACGCCTCCATGGTTTACGCCACAGGCTCCATCGCCATCTTGTCCTTTGTCGTGTGGGCTCACCACATGTTCACCACTGGCATGCCAGTGACAGGTCAGCTGTTCTTCATGTACTCGACCATGCTGATCGCCATCCCCACGGGTGTGAAGGTCTTCAACTGGATCGCGACCATGTGGAAAGGCTCGATGACTTTCGAGACCCCGATGCTGTTTGCAGTCGGCTTCCTCTTCGTGTTCACGATGGGCGGCTTCACCGGCCTGATCCTGTCGGTGGCTCCGATCGACATCCAGTTGCAAGACACCTACTACGTGGTGGCGCACTTCCACTACGTTCTGGTGGCCGGTTCGCTCTACGCCATGTTTGCCGGTTATTACTACTGGGCCCCCAAGTGGACGGGCGTGATGTACAGCGAAACCCGCGGCAAGATTCACTTCTGGTGGTCGCTGATTTCCTTCAACATCACCTTCTTCCCGATGCACTTCCTGGGCTTGGCCGGTATGCCACGTCGCTACGCCGACTATCCGATGCAGTTTGCTGACTTCAACGCGATCGCCAGCGTGGGCGGCCTGTTCTTCGGTCTGGCTCAGGTTTACTTCTTCGTCTTCGTGGTCATTCCGGGCATGCGCGGCATTGGCGAGAAAGCATCTGCCAAGCCTTGGGAAGCCGCTGAAGGCCTGGAGTGGGAAGTGCCTTCACCAGCACCTTTCCATACCTTTGAGACGCCTCCCAAGCTGGACGCGACGGCTACCCGAGTCATCGGTTAAGTCCCGCCCACTGCACACCATCGAGCGACATGACACCTGAGCAAAAAAAGGCCAATCGCCGTCTGGGTTTGATCCTGGCCACGGTTGCGTTCGTCTTCTTTGTCGGGTTCATGGCGCGCTCCATCGTCTTGAGCGGCGGCTGAACCCGATCATGAGCGCCCGCGAAAACTCAAGGATGCTTGGCAAGCTGGGCGTGATCGTGCTCGGCATGTTCGCGTTCGGCTACGCCTTGGTGCCGCTGTACAACGCCATCTGCGAGATGACGGGTATCAACATCCTGGCGCTCGGCGACAAGCAAATCCCTGGCGCGTCGTCCAAGCAGACGGCCAACACCCAGGTTGATAAATCGCGCTTGATCACGGTGGAGTTCGACGCCAATGCGCGCGGCCCCTGGCAGTTCAAGCCTGCGCAGCGCAGCTTGCAGGTGCATCCGGGTGAATTGGCTACGGTGATGTACGAGTTCCAGAATGTGCAGGACCGCAGCATGTCGGCCCAGGCCATTCCCAGCTATGCGCCGCGCCAGTCGGCCGCGCATTTCAACAAGCTGGAATGCTTTTGCTTCAACCAGTACACACTGGCGCCAGGCGAAAAGAAATCTTGGCCCGTGGCTTTTGTCATCGACACCAAGTTGCCCAAGGACGTGACCACCATCACGCTGTCCTATACGTTTTTTGAAGTTGGCGGCAAAACGCCTCCAGCGCCTGCGGGCGGCTTGGCCAAGCCGGTGGCTGTAGCGCCAGTTTCTTTGCCAGCCGCCGGTTCATGAGCACTGTTCAGGCCAATATGCGCGGCTTCCTGCCTTCCTTGCTTCGCACGGTCAAGGCTGTCGCCTGGTCCTTCATCGGTCTGCGCGGAAGCCGCGAGTACCAGCAGGACATCAAGAAGCTCAGCCCCTTGCACATCATCATGGTCGGTCTGGTAGCGGTTTTCGTCTTTGTGGGGGCTTTGATTGCCCTGGTGAACTGGATCGTGCCAGGCTAAGCCGGCACCCCAAAAGAGTTTTTCGAGAAGTTTTGAGTATCTAGAGAGAACAGAGGAATAGAGATGTCTTCAGCAACACACGGGGCCACGCCTTACTACTTCGTGCCGGGTCCTTCCCGTCACCCTTTCATGGCGGCCTTGGGTCTGTTTTTCGTGATTCTTGGCGCTGGCCAATGGGTCAACGGCGTGGGCTGGGGTGCCTATTCCCTGGCTTTCGGCTTGACCTGGTGGCTGGTGGTGCTGTACCAGTGGTTCCATGAAGCCATGACCGAGAGCGAAGCTGGCATGTACGGTCGCAAGATCGACATGTCTTACCGCTGGAGCATGAGCTGGTTCATTTTTTCTGAAGTGATGTTCTTCGGCGCCTTCTTCACGGCGCTCTGGTGGGCCCGTTCGCACTCAGTGCCGGCTCTGGGCAGCTTGGACAACGCTTTGCTTTGGCCTGACTTCAAGGCCATGTGGCCTAGCAACGCCATTGGCGCCACGGCTTCGCCGGCTGGCATCGTTGAGCCCTTCAGCACAGTCGGTCCCTTCTGGCTGCCGACCATCAATACGGCCTTACTGCTCACTTCGGGCGTGACCCTGACCATCGCCCACCACGCGCTGCGTGAAGGCAACCGCGCCCGCACCGTCGGCTTCATGTGGATCACCGTGCTGCTTGGCCTGATCTTCCTGTTTGTCCAGGGCTACGAGTACGCTCACCTGTACAGTGACTTGAACCTCAAATTGACGTCCGGCATCTACGGCTCGACCTTTTATTTGCTGACGGGTTTCCACGGCTTTCACGTGTTCGTCGGCATGTTGATGCTGCTGTTCATTACGCTGCGTCTGCAAAAAGGCCATTTCACCGCCGACAGCCACTTTGGCTTTGAAGGCGCGGCCTGGTACTGGCACTTTGTGGACGTGGTCTGGCTGGGCCTCTACGTGCTGGTGTACTGGCTCTGATCGCTGAGGGCGCTGCTGCGGCAGCGCTCAAGCTGCAATGAAAAAGGCCGCAACGCGGCCTTTTTCATTGGTGAAGTTTGAATGTTCAGCCGCCAGCGGGCAAGCCGGTCGGCTGGATATAGCCCAGCTTCCAGGCCAGCAAGATGCATAGGAACAGCAGCACTGAAAAGCCCACCCGAAAAGCCAATGCGCGGGCCATGTGACTGGTCTTGGCCTTACCACCGGTGCCATCTTTCATCATGAAAAACAAGGCTGAAGCCAGACTGCCCAAAATGGCCACGAAGGCAAATGCAATGAGATACGACATAGCCAGGATTATCCGCTCATGACCACCGCCTCGCAGCGAAGGCGCTTTTGGATCGTCACGATGGCCGCCGCCCTGATGGCTGCGCTGACGTTTTCGCTGGGTCAATGGCAGCTGAGCCGCGCCGCGCAAAAAGCCGCGTTGCAAACCTCCCTGGACCAGCAAGCCACACAGCCAGTCTTGGGCAATGCAGATTTGACTGCCAAGGCCAATCTAGACGCGTTGAAAGACAGGCGAGTGCAGTTGAGCGGCCAGTGGCAGGCAGCACAGACCGTGTACCTCGACAACCGCCCCATGAACCAGCGGCCGGGCTTTTGGGTGTTGACGCCATTGCGGCTGGACGGCAGCGACAAGGTGGTGCTGGTGCAGCGCGGCTGGATTCCGCGTGACTTTCAGGACCGCAGCCGTTTGGCGCCTGTCGAGACCCCGGCAGGGCCGGTTAGCGTACAAGGGCGAATGGCCCCCGCCCCCGGCAAGTTATACGAGTTCGCCGGGGCTGTGGCCGGCCCCATCCGGCAAAATCTGGTCATTGCCGAGTTCCGCGCCGAGACGGGTTTGCCCCTGGTTCAAGCTTTGGTGATCGAAACGGGACCCGCGAGCCAAGGCTTGCTGCGCGAGTGGTCGGCGCCTAACGTGGGCGTGGACAAGCACTATGGCTACGCCTTCCAATGGTTCGGCCTGTGCGCGCTGGTGATTGGCCTGTATGCCTGGTTTCAATGGTTCTTGCCGCAGCGTCGTCGGGCTCGTGCCGACGAGTCTTCGAACCCGGCAGAATCGTCGGACTCCTCTTTGTAGGCCGTGTCGTTTGCCAAGTCTTCCTTTTTATGCTGCCAACCTCTCGCCCCGACATGTCCTTTGAACGCACCAACTCCCCCCAACCATCTGCCAGCCAAGACCAGCCGCTAGACCTGACGGTGCACGCGCTGCCCAGCCTGGCGCAGGGCGAGCCTGCCGCCAGCACCGGCCGCTGGAAGATGCTGGGCATCCTGCTGGTCTGCGCGGCCCCTGTTATCGCCTCTTACTTCACTTATTACGTGGTGCGCCCCGAGGGTCGGCGTAACTACGGTGAGTTGATCAATCCGCAGCGTCCTTTGCCCGCGCTGCAGGGCGTGCCACTGGCCGAGCAGGCGCCAGCGGTTCCGCTGACTTCCTTGAAGGGCCAATGGCTCTTGATCAGTGTGTCAGGCGGCGCTTGCGCTGCGGCCTGCGAGCAGCATCTTTATTGGCAGCGCCAATTGCGCGAATCGCTGGGCAAAGAAAAAGACCGCCTCGACTGGCTCTGGCTGGTGACCGATGAGGCGCCCCTTGCGCCAGCGCTGGCACCTGCGCTGCGCGAGGCTCAGGTGATGCGCGTGGCCGCTGACGAACTTGGCCAATGGCTGGAGCCGGGCAAGGGCCAGCGCCTTGCCGACCATCTGTACCTGGTCGACCCTCTGGGCAATTGGATGATGCGTTTTCCCGCCGGTATGGACGCCGCCGGCGCCGCCAAGGCCAAAGGTGACCTGGAGCGCCTGCTGCGCGCTTCCAGCAGCTGGGACAATGCAGGTCGCACCTGATTCCCGCCATGAACGAGCAAGCCCTCTACGACTTCGCCCCTGCAGGCCGCCTCATGCTGATGGGGCTGGTCATTGCGCTCGGCCCGCTGGCCTGGGTGTGGCTGCGTAGCCGCCGCGCACCGCTGCCGCATCGGCTGCGCGTGCTGACGCTGGTCACCTTGTTCCTGACTTTCGATCTGGTGCTTTTTGGCGCCTTCACGCGACTGACCGATTCTGGCTTGGGCTGTCCGGACTGGCCCGGTTGCTACGGCAGCGTCAGCCCCTTGGGCGCGCATACCGAGATCACGCAAGCAGCCGCGGCCATGCCCACCGGGCCGGTCACGCTGCCCAAGGCCTGGATCGAGATGATCCACCGTTACCTGGCCACCGGCGTAGGGGTGCTCGTCCTCACGCTCAGCCTGGTCACGGCGCTGGCCTGGCGTCACAGCAAAGTCGGCTCCAGGCGCGACCCTCTTTTGCACCCTGGCTGGCCGGCCTTCACACTGCTGTGGATTTGCCTGCAAGGCGCTTTTGGCGCCTTGACCGTGACGATGAAGCTGTTTCCCATCATCGTGACGCTGCATTTGCTGGGCGGCATGGGCCTGTTGGCTTTGCTTCGCTGGCAAGCAAGCCGCTTTGCGGTGGCGGCGGGCGAGCTGGAGATCACGCCCATCGCGCCATCTACCCGTGTCTTGCTGCTCGCCACTTTTGCCCTGGCTTGGTTCCAGATCGCTCTGGGTGGCTGGGTCAGCACCAACTACGCGGTACTGGCTTGCACCGATTTCCCGGCCTGCCAAGGCTCGTTTTGGCCGGCCATGGAATTTGCACCAGCTTTCACGCTGTGGCGCGAGCTTGGCGCTGGCGTCGGCGGCGAGAACCTCAGCTTCCAGGCGCTGACCGCCATTCACTATGTCCACAGGCTCAGCGCGTATGTCGTGTTTGCCGCCATGCTGTGGCTGGCCCGTCAGCTCTGGCGCAACCCGGCCACGCGCCATCACGGCCAATGGTTGCTGGGCCTGGCACTCTGGCAATTCGCCACTGGCTTGAGCAACGTGGTGCTCGGCTGGCCCATGATTGCTGCCGTATCGCACACGGGCGGCGCGGCAGCGCTGGTCGTGGTGCTCACCGGCGCGCTGATGACTTGCCGACGCGCGGGCAGCATCCAGGCGCATTCCAAATCCTCCGTCGCGACTTCTTTTGACTCGACCGCATCCCGACTGTCCGCATGAATCCCTCCGAGCCCTCAGCCGCGCCCCGCGCACCCCTGCCTTTCATCGCGTCGCGCTGGGCGCAGTACTACGCGCTCACCAAACCGCGTGTGGTGCAGCTCATTGTTTTTTGCGCCTTGATCGGCATGGTACTGGCCGTGCCCGGCATGCCCGGTCTTGCCGATGTGCGGCTGGCTGCGATCGCTTGCGCCGGCATCTGGCTGGTGGCTGGTGCCGCTGCCGCCTTCAACTGCCTGGTCGAGCAGCACATTGATTCCAAAATGCGCCGCACCGCCTGGCGTCCCACAGCACAAGGGCAGATGAGCAACGCCTGGACGCTGGCGTTTTCAGCCGGCTTGTGCGCGCTGGGTTCCTGGATTTTGTACGTCTGGGTCAACCCGCTCACCATGTGGCTGACCTTTGCGACCTTCGTTGGCTACGCGGTGGTTTACACCGTCATCCTCAAGCCGCTGACACCGCAAAACATCGTGATCGGCGGCGCCTCGGGCGCCATGCCGCCGGTGCTGGGCTGGGCCGCGATGACGGGCAACGTCGGCCCCGAAGCGCTGATTCTTTTTCTCATCATCTTCTTGTGGACGCCGCCGCACTTCTGGGCGCTGGCGCTGTACCGGGTGGAGGACTACCGCAAGTCCGGTCTGCCCATGCTGCCTGTGACGCACGGCAACGAGTTCACGCGCTTGCAGATTTTTCTCTACACCTGGGTGCTGTTTGCGGCCTGCCTCATGCCCTTCATCTTTCAGATGAGCGGCTGGTTTTACCTGGTCGCAGCCATCGCCTTGAGCATCGGTTTCAGCGGCTACGGTTTTGCGCTGTGGCGCAATTATTCAGACGCGCTGGCCCGCAAGACCTTTCGTTTTTCATTGATCCATTTGTCGCTTTTGTTTGCGGCACTCTTGATCGACCACTACATTCCCCGCGCCCTATGAACACGCAAGAGAAAACGCCAGAGTTCATCAACCAGCCTCGCCGCGAAGCCTTGTCAGGCTTGGGTATTTTGTTTGCTGCGGCAAGCGCTGGTCTGCTGGCAGCCTGCAGCCCTGACAAGCCGCAGTTCAAAAGCATTGACATCACCGGCGCCGACTACGCGCAGGGCTTTTCGCTCACCGATCACAACGGCCAGGCGCGCAGCTTGAAAGACTTCAACGGCCGCGTGGTGGTCGTGTTCTTTGGCTTCACACAGTGTCCCGATGTGTGCCCCACGGCGATGAGCGAGTTGGCTGAGATCAAACGCAGCCTCGGCAACAAAGGGGACAAGTTACAAGCGATCTTCATCACGCTGGACCCCGAGCGGGACACGCCGGAAGTGCTCAAGGCCTATATGAGCAATTTCGACCCCAGCTTTTTGGCGCTTCGGCCAACGCTTGAAGAGTTGCCGGCACTCGCCAAGGCCTACAAGACCTTTTACAAAAAGGTCGAAGGCAAGACACCCGGCAGCTACACCATGGACCACTCCGCCGGCAGTTATGTCTATGACCCGCAAGGCCGCGTGCGGCTTTACACGCGTCCGGGCACGGGCGCCGCTGCGCTGGCGGACGACATCAAGCTCTTGCTCGACTAGGCGTATTCCGCCAAGACTTTGCGCATCTTCTTCATCGCCGCCACTTCAATCTGGCGAATCCGCTCAGCGCTTACCGCGTACTCAGCCGCCAGGTCGTGCAGCGTCATGCCGCCTGATCCATCGTCGTTCACCTTGAGCCAGCGCTCTTCGACAATCCTGCGCGAGCGCGGGTCCAGGCCTTCCAGCGCAGCCGTGATGCCGTCAGTGGCCAGCACGTCGCGCTGATACGACTCGATCAGCGCCGTCGGCTCGTGGCTGGCGTCAGACAGGTAGGCAATCGGGCCAAACGCGTCTTCGCCGTCTTCGCTTGGGCTAGGGTCCAGCAGCACGTCGCCGCCCGACATGCGCTGCTCCATCTCGATCACTTCCTCGCGCTTGACGTTCAGCGTGCTGGCCATCGAATCAATCTGATCCGGCGTCAGCGTGTCGCGGTGGGTAGCGGCATTCGCGTCGTCCTTGAAGCCCTGCTTCATGGAGCGCAGATTGAAGAACAGCTTGCGCTGCGCTTTGGTCGTGGCCATCTTGACCATGCGCCAGTTCTTCAGGATGTATTCATGGATCTCGGCCTTGATCCAGTGCAGGGCGTAGCTCACCAAGCGAACGTTCTGGTCCGGGTCAAAGCGCTTCACCGCCTTCATCAGGCCGATGTTGCCTTCTTGGATCAGGTCGCCGTGGGGCAGGCCGTAGCCCAGGTATTTGCGAGAAACGGACACCACCAGGCGCAAGTGAGAGAGCACTAACTTACTGGCGGCTTCAAGGTCATTCTCGTCCTTGAGCTTGCGACCGAACTCCTGCTCCTCGGCCAAAGTGAGCATGGGCAGGCGGTTGACCGCAGAAATATAAGCGTCGAGATTGCCCAGCGGGGGCAGCAGGCTGGCAGACCAAGGATTGGCCAGCGCCAAGGCGCCTGTGGCACCTGTCGCGCCTGCGGGTTGTTGACCAGTCATGAGTGTCACTAGGAACTCCTTTCGTCAAGACCCAAATATTAGCACTCCTAGGATGAGAGTGCTAAGGCTGAGTCAAAGCCCGGGAGCGATGTCGTGGGGAAAACACTAGTGCTGAGTTGTTCGGTTGCGGTCTATCCTTGGTCTTACCACGGTAAGGCAGCCTCCTATGTCCAAAGACGAATCACGCTCACCACATCAGATCGCAGTACCCCGATGGCCGGCCATCGGACTCGCAAACGACCATGCCGGCTTTCTGCTGAAGGAGTCCGTCGACAAGGTTCTAAAGGAACACTGTGACGCAGTGATTGACGTCGGTGCGATGTCGGACTCTCCGGTCGACTTTCCCGACGTCACGCGCAGGGCGATTTCGCTAATCAAGGAAGGCAAAGTCAAGCGGGTCATCCTCGTCTGCGGTACGGGCGCCGGCGCCTGCATTGCTGCCAACAAGATTCCTGGCATTCGCGCCGCAGTCTGTCACGACACGTTTGTGGCACGCCAGGCGGTCGAGCACGACGACATCAACGTGCTGTGCATAGGGGCATGGATCGTCGGTCCGCAAATCGCACGTGACGTGATCGAAACATTCCTTGCATCCGAGTTCAGCACGCAAGAGCAATTTCGTCGTCGCGTTGATAAGCTCGGCGATCTCGAGCGTGATGCAGCCAAGGCCCTGATCGAAGGGCGTCGTTTCCCGTAACTTATGGCCAAGCCGATCAAGATCATCCAGCAGCCCGAGGGTAGCGAGGACGGCTACGACCGTGTCGTATCGTTCCTGCGAGACCAGCTTGTGACGGGTAACTTGAAAACGGGCGATCGCCTCTTGCCGGAGCGCGATCTTGCAACGGCACTCGGCGTCAGTCGCCCGGTGATCCGTGAAGCGCTCCGCGCGCTGGCAACCCTCGGTGCGCTGGAGATCAAGCGTGGCTACGGAACCGTGGTGCGGGAACCTAATTTTGAGGCGCTCTCCGACTACTTCGGTCTTGTCCTTGCCCAGCAAGCAGGTGCGGTCGACGATGTGGTACAGGCTCGGATTGCGATAGAACGACAGTCGATTCGGCTTGCATGCGCGCGGGCAACCCCACAAGACTTCGACAAGCTTTCGCTGGCGCTGCAGGCCATCAAGCAAACCATCGACGACCCCGTGAAGGGGGGCGCCGCGGATTTCCACTTCCACACCATGATCGTCGAATCGGCCCACTCGCCGGCACTCTCGAGTGTCTACGCGGCTGTTTCCAAGCTGCTCCAAAAATCGCATATGGAGCGCCGACAGGTGATCGCGCATGTGCCCGACGTCGATGCGTATCTGGTCGATCATCATGAGGCCATCCTGCAGGCCATCCGGCGCAAGAGTGCGTCTGAAGCGGACACCTTGCTTGCCGAGCATTTCGAGATTGGCGCGACCCTACGAGAAGACGTTGCTCGCGTGGGTGAGCAACAGCGCAGCATGCAACGCGTTACCCCAAGGGCGCCCTAATTGGCCGCTTCTATCGTCGTTTTTGGAAGCATGAACATGGATCTGATGGTCCGTGTGGAGAGAACGCCGCGCCCCGGAGAAACGCTCCGGGGGCTCGGGTTCTTAACGAACCCGGGGGGCAAAGGTGCAAATCAGGCAGTGGCCTGCGCTCGCCAAGGCGCCAGCGTCTTCATGGTGGGTTGCGTAGGGCAGGACGGCTTCGGAGAGGCCTTGCGAAGCGCGCTCGCCGCTGACGGAATCGACGTCTCCAGCGTGTGCGCGGTTGAAGGCAGTACCGGAGTGGCGATAGTGACGGTGGACGCCAAGGGCGAGAACAGCATCACGCTTGTTCCAGGCGCCAACGAACATCTAAAGGCTGACGCCGAGGCGCTGACTGGGGAATTCATTCTCCTGCAGTGCGAGGTGCCAATGCGTGAAGTCGTCCAAGCGGCAAAGCTCATGCGCGCCAAGGGGGCGACAGTTGTGTTGAACCCGGCGCCTGTCTGCCAGCTCCCGGACGAGCTCTGGGCGCTTGTCGACATCATTGTCTTGAATGAGATTGAAGCCTCGGAGCTAGCAGGAGTTCGCGTTAGCGATCCCGAGAGCGCCTCAGTCGCAGCTGCTGCCATCCGCAAGCGCGGACCGTCGACAGCCATCGTGACTTTGGGCAGCCAAGGCGTCATGCTCGCACATAGCGACTACCGCCAACATTTCCCCGCCAGGCAAGTTGAAGTTGTCGACACGACCGCAGCTGGCGACACGTTCATCGGGGCCATGTGCGCAGCGCTGGCTGCTGGTGCATCCATGGACGCAGCAGTCGGCAAAGGCATAGATGCCGCAACGATTTGCGTGACTCGCCCAGGTGCGCAGGCATCGATTCCGTACCTGAACGAGGTCGCCAGCGCATGACTTACAAGTTCGACTTCACCGCCGTCTTGGCCCAGTGGCCACTGTTCTTGCACGGGGCAGGGCTTACGCTCAAGCTGTCGGTGGCTGCGACGCTGCTTGGCCTTGTGATTGGCACTCTATGCGCCATCGGGCGCGGCAGCCCTAACCAAATCATTGCCCGCGCCTGCGCGATCTATGTCGAAGCGATCCGCAACACACCGCTGCTCGTCCAGATTTTCCTGGTGTACTTTGGTCTTGCCAGCATCGGCTTAAAAGTGCCCGCCTTCGTTGCAGCAGTGCTGGCGATGGTCATCAACATTGGCGCGTACACCACCGAGATCATGCGGGCAGGGATCGAGTCGATCCATAAGAGCCAGATCGAAGCTGCGGAGTGCCTCGCGTTGTCCCGCGCGCAAATCTACTGGCACGTCATCCTTAGACCGGCCATGGAGCGAGTCTATCCAGCGCTCACGAGTCAATTCGTTTTGCTGATGCTCGCCACATCCATCACCTCACAGATCTCGGCAGAAGAACTCACGGCTATCGCGAATCGCGTGCAGTCCGATACGTTCCGCTCCTTCGAAACTTATGCCGTCGTTGCCGTCTTCTACCTGCTCCTGTCGCTATTGATGCGCGGCGCTTTCTGGGCAGCTGGGCAGGCGCTCTTCACCCGCCGCCGCAAGCTGGGAACGCCGCTGTGAGCTCTGGCTTCAATTCGAATCATCTTTTGTTCCTGATTCAAGGCGCGGGATGGACGCTGGTGCTTTCGCTGATGGCTTTCGTTGGCGGCGGACTGATTGGATTTCTCGTGGCCTTGTGCCGTGTGTCGCCCAACCGCACGCTGCGCTGGATCTCTATGGGGTATGTGCAGCTCGTTCAGGGCACGCCGCTTCTGATCCTGATGTTTCTCACTTACTTCGGCCTCAGCATCCTCGGTTTGACCCTGCCTGCGATTGTTGCGGCTGGTGTATCGATGACGGTCTACGTCAGTGCGTACATCGGTGAAATCTGGCGCGGCTGCATTCAGGCCGTGCCCCGCACGCAGTGGGAAGCCGCCGAGTGTTTGGCCTTGTCCAGGACTCAACGCATGCGACTCGTGGTGTTACCTCAGGCACTGCGCATCGCAACACCCCCAACAGTGGGCTTCATGGTGCAGATCGTCAAAAACACGTCGCTGGCTTCGGTGGTCGGCTTCGTTGAGCTCGCCCGCGCAGGCCAGATAGTGAACAACTCCATTTTTGAGCCCTTTGTCGTTTACATGCTGATCGCCGGCCTTTACTTTTTGCTTTGCTTTCCACTGTCATGGTGGAGCCGGCAACTCGAGCGCCGTCTGCTGGTGACCCGCAGCATTGAAGTTAACGCTATATGAACATCATCAAACTAGAGAACGTGCACAAGAGTTTCGGCCCCCTGAAAGTGCTTGACGGTGTTAGCTTCAGCGTGAACAAGGGTGAGGTGTTCGCCATCATCGGGCGTAGCGGCTCGGGCAAGAGTACTGCCTTGCGTTGCATCGACCGGCTGGAGCGCATCGAACAGGGGCGCATTCAGGTGGCCGGGCACGAGGTGAGCGATCCCAAGCTGGACCTGCGCCAGCTCCGACGCGACGTCGGCATCGTCTTTCAGAGCTACAACCTCTTTCCACACCTCACCGTGGCTGAGAACATCGCTCTGGCGCCGCGGCACAGCAAGGGCAAGACGCGCGCCGAGTCACGCGAACTGACGGATCGCGTTTTGGCGCAAGTTGGCTTGTCTGATAAGGCGGACAGTTATCCGGAGCAGTTGTCTGGCGGTCAGCAGCAGCGAGTCGCCATCGCGCGCTCGCTCGCCATGGAGCCACAGGTAATGTTGTTCGATGAAGTCACGTCAGCACTCGACCCTCAGCTGACTTCTGAGGTTCTCAAGGTGATGGCAGACCTCGCAGCCGGTGGCATGACCATGGTGTTAGTCACCCACGAAATGGCTTTTGCGCGCAACGTCGCCACCACCACTCTTTTTATGCACCATGGCCGCGTTTGGGAACAAGGCGGCCCCGAGATGTTCGACCGTCCGCAGACGACGGAGTTGCAGCAGTTCCTTGGCTTCGGCCTTTGAACGTTTTTTCACCATAACCACTGGAGACACCATGACCTTGAAGACCATCATCCGCAGCGCAGCCGCGCTTGTCGCCTTGTCCACAGCCTTCGCCGGCGTACAGGCCAACACACTGGAAAAAATCCGCGCTGACAAGAAGATCCGCGTGTCCATCGACCTTGCGGTGCCGCCATCAGGAATGATGGACGCAAGCTTGAAGCCGACCGGCTCTGACTATGACGTCGCAGTGCTGCTTGCCAAGGACCTTGGCGTCGCGCTTGAAGTGGTGCCTACCGTTGGCGCAACGCGCATCCCTAACTTGCAGACCGGCAAAGCCGACGTCATCATTTCCACCCTCGCCTGGACGCACGAGCGAGCCAAGGTTGTCGATTACTCCATTCCCTACGCCCCGCAAATCTCACTGGTGGGCGGCGTGAAGAGCGCTAATGTGAAAAGCATGGCCGACCTCGCAGGCAAGAGCGTCGCGGTCAACCGCAGCACCACGCAAGACGCCGACCTGACGCAAAACGCCAAGGGTGCAACCGTCGTGCGTTACGACGACGACGCTGGCGTGATCACGGCCGTGGTGACTGGCCAGGCCGATCTGGTGGGAACATCAAACGCACTCTTCCAAACCATGAAGGAAAAGGCTCCGCAGCGTCAGCTCGAGCAAAAATTCGTGCTTCGCGTCAACGACCTCGGCATCGGCGTGCGTAAAGAAGATCCTCAGCTTCTGGCTTGGGTCAACAACTGGGTGAAAGCCAACCACGCCAATGGCAAACTGAACGAAATCTTCAAGAAGTACCACGGCGCTGAGATCCCGAAGGACGTCGTCGAAAAGTGGGTTAAATAAAGGAATGGTGATGCTGTCGCTGATCGACACCCATCACCATTTCCTCAACCCGGAGGCGCACTACTACCCCTGGTTGCACGACCAGGGGCAAGCGCATCACCGCTACGGGGATCACTCTGCGCTTAACCGGCCCTACCTGCCGAGTGAGTACAGCCGCGACACATCAGGTGTCCAGTTGCTCGGGAGCGTGCATATTGAGGCGGAATGGAATCCGGAGGATCCGGTGGGCGAGATGCGCTTCATTAAAACCCTGCGTGACCGGTGCGGCCTGCCTTCGGTTGCTGTGGGTCAAGCTTGGTTGCACCACGCGAACGCGGCAAGTGCGCTGGAGCAGCTGGCCGATTTCGATTTCGTGCGTGGCGTGCGTCAAAAGCCTCGCGCCAATGCAGCGCCTGGCGGGCCGCCAGGCGGCATGACCGATCCCGCTTGGCTGGAGGGCTATGTGCGGCTGGAAGGCCTGGGTCTGCATTACGAATTGCAGACACCTTGGTGGCACTTGGCGGAAGCGTCGCGCGTGGCCGTTGAATTCCCCGGAATCCAGATCATCATCAACCATGCAGGCATGCCGACAGACCGCAGCGAGGAAGGCTTGCGGGCTTGGCGAAAAGCGCTGGCTGAAATTGCGGCGCACCCTAACGTCGCCATAAAGATAAGCGGCATCGGCGAGGCGGGATACCGTTGGCGGTCGGATGCTAACCGGCGCGTCGTGCGTGAAGTAATCGAACTCTTCGGCGTAGATCGCTGCATGTTTGGTAGCAACTACCCAGTAGACAGCTTGTGTGCGCCCTACAAAGACATCTTCGATGCCTTTGCCACGTTTGTGTCCGACTTGGGCGCTGAGGAGCAGGCGCAGCTCTTCGTAGAGAACGCACGCCGCCTTTACCGGATCAAAGGCGCAAGCCCAGGCGGCTCGTCTGCTTAGCTCAAGCCGTCAGCACCCGCACCAGCGGCTTCTCGTCCAGCCATGCGTTAAGGCATTCCGTCACGCCTTCGGCAAAGCGCTTGAATACCGGTTCGGCCACAAAGCCCAGGTGCGGCGTGAGCAGCACGTTGGGCAGGCGGCGCAGCGGGTCGTTCGCGGGTAGCGGTTCCACGTCAAAAACGTCCAGGGCTGCAAAGCCCGGTCGGCCGTTTTCCAGCGCCTTGACCAGTGCCGCGCCGTCCACAAGGGCTGAGCGGGAGGTGTTGACCAAGAGGCTGTCGGGCCGCATCAGTGCGAGGCGCTCGGCGTTCATCAGATGCCGTGTGGCGGGCGTGGGCACCAAGTGCAGGCTGACGACTTGGGAGGTCTGCAGCAAGGTTTCCAGGCTGACGGCTTCGGCGCCTTTTTCGGCGGCGCGCTCGGGCGTCATGCGCGGGCTCCAGGTTTGCACTTTCATGCCCAAGGCTTGGCCGACGCGTGCGACGCGTCCGCCGATCTCGCCCAGGCCGATGAGGCCCAAGGTGGCGCCATGCAGCACGGGCGCCAGCGCCTCGGCTGCGGCCGGGCGCCAGTCGCCGCGGCGTAGCAGCGCGGTTTGCGCTTCCAGTTGCCGGGTGGCCGCCAAGATCAGCGCCCAGGTCATTTCGCAGGTGCTGTCCTTGGATGGACCCCATTCGGTGTGGCTGACGGGAATGTTGCGTGCGGCCAATGCGGCTGCGTCCAGCGTGGTGTTCCGGGTGCCAGTGAACACCAGGTAACGCAGTTTGGGCAACTGAGCCAACAGCGCTGCGTCAAAAGGTGTGCGGTCGCGCACCAGCACGGCCACGTCAGCATCTTTCAGCGCCTCGACCAGCGCGGCGCCTGCCAGCGGGGCGTGATGCATCTCTACATCAGCGCGAGCGTGGATGCTCCGCCAGTCCGCCAGGCGGGGCAGGGCGCGCTCCAAGTCCCCCAGCACCACGATGCGGGGGCGATGACCTTGCATGCTCATGGCGATCAGGCCAGCGGCGTCGCCAGCGCGACGATGCCTTTGACGTTGGCCGCTGTTCCCAGGCCCCAGCTGGCTTTGATCAGCGCAGCGGTAGGCGCCGTGCCCAGCACGCGGTCGCACATGCCGTGGAATTTGCTTTCCAGATGCGCGTCGGTCATCGGGTTTTGCAGCGAGCCAATCGCGTGCTCCACAAACACGTGCACGCGGCGGCCGTCGGCCAGCACGGCGGTCACGTCGGCGCTGGCTTCGTCGATTGAATCGTCCACCGTGGCCACGACCTTGCGGCGCAGGGCCACCATGTCGGCGCGGTTCACGATGTCGTCGGCAAATTCGTCTTCACCAGCTTCGCCAAAGGTCAGGCCGGCAGCGCAGCCGTGGTACACGCTGAACTTGGCTTGCAGGCCATCGGCTGGCTCTTTCTTGCCTGTGAGTTCCAGCACCAGTGAATGCACTTTGAGTTCGATGCTTTGCACTTGCTCAGGCGTGATGCCTTGCTTGCGCAGCTGCGCGCAAGCGTCAATGCTGGGGTGAATCACGATGCCGCAAGCAAACGGCTTGAAGGCATTGAAGGCGATTTCGAAACGCTCGCCGAGTTCGCCTGTGATTTCGCTCCAGTCGTTCTTGGTCGAGACGGTTTGCATCATGCCGCGGGGTGCTTCCAGCGCCTTGGGGCTGGCCGTAAAACCTTTGCTGGCAAGGATGGCGGACATCATGCCGGCGCGGGCTGCGCCACCGGGATGGAAAGGCTTGGTCATGGTGCCGAACTGCTCGCGCATGCCGACCGGCTGCGACGCTGCAATGCCCAAGGCCATGGCGGTTTGCTGCGTGTCCAGCTTCAAGAGGCGCGCGCAAGCGGCGGCTGCGCCCAGCGTGCCCGTGGAGCCGGTGATGTGCCAGCCGCGGTCGTAGTGCTCTGGGTACATGGCGTTGCCCACGCGGCAGGCCACGTCAATGCCGATCACCAGCGCATCAATGCATTCGCGGCCGGTCGAGCCGATGTGCTCGGCCAGTGCCACGATGGCCGAAGCCACGGGGCCGGCCGGGTGGATGATGGTTTTGAGGTGCGTGTCGTCAAAGTCAAAGGTGTGGGAGGTGATGCCGTTGATCAGCGCGGCGCTGCCCATGTCCACCTTGTCGCGGCGGCCCAGCACGCTGGCTTGCGCTGCGGGCTGAAACATTTGCGCAGCGGCCAAAGCAGCGTCAGCCGCTTCATGCTGCGCCGCGCCCACAGCGCAACCCAGCCAGTTGGTAAAGGTGCGGTGGGCGTCGTGGTCCACGCTGTCGCTCCAGCCGCGCGAAGGATGTGTGGCGACGAACTTCGCCAGGATTTGCGTGATGGGAGGGGCGTTGTGGTCGGCGGCGACCTGTGTATTGCGAGCCATTGAAAAGTCTTTCGGCGCTGAGCGCCTGGGGTTGGGAGCGGAGAAAAAAGGAAAGAAAAAGCCCAGCCCGCCGCGTCTGCGGCGCAGGCGGGGCACCAGCGGTCAGATCAGGCGTCGAGCTGAATGTTGCGGGCCTTCGCCAGCTTGGTCCAGCGGTCGATGTCCTTGCGCATGAACTCGCCGAACTGCTCAGGCGTCATCACGGTCGGCTCGATGGCCTCGACGGAAAGCTTCTCGCGCATGTCAGGCGCGCGCAGCACCGTGGCCAGCGTTTCATTGAGTTGCTTGACGATGGGTGCGGGCATGCCGGCCGGGCCGACCACGCCGTACCATTGCTGCGCGTCAAAGCCTTTGAAGCCAGATTCGTCGAGCGTGGGCAGGTCTTTGAACAGCGGATGACGCTGCAAGCCTGTGACCGCCAGCGGACGCACGCGGCCCGAGCGGATGTGCGGCACTGCGGCGGCCAAGCCGGGGAACATGGCTTGGGTTTGATTGCCGATCAAGTCAGTAAAGGCAGGCGCTACACCGCGGTAAGGAATGTGCACCATGAAGGAGTTGACCTGCTGCTTGAACAGCTCCATCGTCAGGTGCGTGAGCGAGCCGGCACCGGCCGAGCCGTAGCTGATCTTGCCGGGGTTCTTTTTCAAGTAATCAATGAACTCCTTGATGTTGTTCACCGGCAGTGAAGCATTGACCACCAGCACGTTGGGCGTGCCACCGATCATGCCGATGGGCGTGAAGTCTTTGATGGCGTCGTACGGCAGCTTGCGTGTGGCGGGGCTGGTACCGTGCGTGGCCACATAGCCTTGCAGCAGGGTGTAGCCGTCAGGCGCGGCGCGCGCCGTGGCCTGGCAGGCAATGACGCCGCCGCCGCCCGCCTGGTTGTCCACGATGAAGCTTTGCTTGAGCAGCGCGCCCCAGCGTTCGGTCACGGTGCGGCCCACCATGTCGCTGCCGCCGCCGGCGGCTACCGGCACGATGTAGCGAATGGCTTTGGCCGGGTAAGCCGCCTGGCCCCAGGTGAGGGACGAGGCGCCCAGCAGGGCAGGGGCAGCGAGTAAAAGGTTGCGGCGTTTCATGAAAGTCTCCTGTTGTCGTTAAGTGTTTGTCGGTTTCAGGCTGGTCAAGCCGCGAGCGGCGCTGCCGCCAGGCGCACATGGGCGCTGCCCACATGCTCGGCCAGCAAGCGTTCGCAGCGCAGCGGGTCGCCAGCGCGCAGGGCCTGCACGATGTCGGCGTGCTCAGCAATCGAGGTCTGCATGCCGAAGTCATGGGCCAAGCTTTTCAGGCGCGACAAATGCAGCTTTTGCACGATGCCGCGGTAGGTGTCGATCAGGCTCTGGTTGCGTGTGGCCTCGACGATGGCCCAGTGAAAGCGCAGGTTTTCGCCGTAATAGCGTTGCACGTCCTGGTCGGCGGTGGCTGCTGTCATGGCTTCAATGGTTTGGTCCAGCACGGCCAGCAAGGTTTGCTTTTGCTCGCCCGTGCAGCGCGCAGCTTCGCGTCCGGCAAAGCCGTCGAGCAATGCGCGCAGTTGGTACAAATCGCGAATTTCCGGGGCGGCGAGTTGTCGCACAAACACGCCAGCGTGCTTGCGCGCCACCACCAGGCCCGAGCTTTCCAACTCACGCAAAGCCTCACGCACCGGCACGCGCGACACGCCCAGGCGCGCAGCCACATCGGGTTCGTTGATGCGCTGGCCCGGCGTGAGCACACCCTTGAGGATCAGGCCCAGCATGTCGTCACGCACGAGCTTGGCCAGCGAGGTGTCGCGCACGTCGCTGAGTCGGTCAGCAGGGGTTTCGGTCAGCCAGGGCAGCACGGCGTTCTTTCGTAGAAGATATATCGTATACGAATGAAGGCGAGAGACGTCTCAGGGAAAACGCGAGTGGCCCAGGCCTCCCAGGCCGCCCAGGTTGGCAAGGCGGTTCAGGCTAATTCAGGCCCAGGCAGGTCGGTGCCGGCTGCCGTCTCAAGTCGGCGGGCGATCAGAGATCTCGCGCGCCTCGACGTCAACCACGGTGCCTGCTTGCGCGCCCAGCCGGCCGCGTGGGGCGGAAGGGCGGGTGGTCGCGTCTGGCTCGGGAGCGGCATCACTGTTGATGTTGGTTGCGCCCTGACCACGAGGCCAAAGTCCTTGGCCGGCTGAAAAGTTCTGAAACTTGAACTTCATCATCGGTTTGGGCCGCTGCCCGGTAATGAGGGCGCGCAGCAGGCCCAGCATCAAGAGCCCTAAGGAAACGATCAAAAGGCTGACGATCGCCACGGCGGCGATCAACCCCAAGCCCAGGCGCAGGGCGATACGGCCCAGGCGGGCGACAAAAATAGACGGATCAAATGAAGGTGAGGCCAAGTTGCGGTTTCCTTTGCGCTTCAGATGGGGTGCTTCAAGGCGAAATAAAGGGCCCCAGATTCACCAGCGCACGCCCAGCCGCAAGAACAGCTTGCTGAGCACAAAAAGCGGTCCGACCCAGAGGTATTGAAGGTCTTCAAAAAACGAGGGCTTTTTGCCCTCGATCTTGTGGCCAACGAACTGCATGACCCAGGCGCCGAGGAACACGGCCGCCGACACCCAAAGAACGTCCCCACCCATGAGCTTGACCAGGCTCAGTGCAACTAGCGAGCCCATCAACATGGTGACCAGGAACACCGCTGAAAGCCGGGCGTAATACACAAGGCTGGCAGCGACAAAGGCGTAGGCCGCAAACGGATGCAAGGCGTAAAGCAAGCCCAGCAGACTGAGCATGATGAGCGGAATGGCGACGAAATGAATGCGCTCGTTGACCGGATTCTGGTGGCTCAAACCGTAATGGGCCAGCAATTGATCGACTCGGCGGAGGGGGGCGTCAGCCGAGGCGGCTTGGGCCTCTTCGTGCGCGGGGCTGGCGGAGGTTTTCATGCGGTGACTCCTTCGGCTGGATCAAATCAGTATAGAAGCGCGCTGCGAGGTTCTCACTTGAACTTCATTCACCGCGTCCAGCCCAGCCCGCGTAGAAAGCCCAGGCTGCTGCCTTGCGTGTTGTCGCTGTCTGCGCCCACGGCAATGGCAATGAGTGGTGGGATTTGCGCAGTCTCTGAGCCGAACAGCTGAAGAAAATCTCGCGCCAGGTCGCGTTGCTCGGAGATGAACTGGCCCCGCAGCGCAGACGGGCCTTGCAGCACGATGTAGCGCACGCGCGCGCTGTAGGGGTTGGCGCCGCTAGTGCCTGCCGGGTAGCGCGTGTCCCACAAGTAGCAAACAGTGGCCGCGGGCAAGGCCTGGCCACTGGCCGCACGGGCCAGTCTCAAGGTGTTGCGCTCGATAAAGGGCATGTCGGCCAGCGGCTGGTCAAACATGGCGCAGACCTTGAGCGCCGCGTCGTCGCCGCCGCGCTGACGAATGTCGGCCGCAGCCAGCGGCTGGTCAAGGCGCCACTGCCAGCGCAAGAGGCCCGCGGGCGCGCCGGCCCAGGCGTGCAGCAAGGTGCCGTACGAGCGCTCAGTTTTCAGTCTCAGGGTCGCTTCGCCATCGATCAGAACGGCTGAAAAATTGCCGCGAGGAATGCGCGCGTCCGGCAGCTGGGCAGGGCGCCACGCGGGCGAGATTTGCAGGGCTGCATTTGCAGTGCTGGACGCCGGCGCAGACTGAACCAGCGGGGTTAACTGGGACAGAGCGGTGGACGCGCTGCCATCAGCAGCAGCAAGGGAAGAAAAACCTGCCAGCAAGCTCGCCAACAAGCTGACGCAAGCGGCGGCGAGCGCAGCAAAAGTCTGCTTATTCAAAAGCACGCCAGCCCCACCACAAACGGGTCAGAGTGGTCAGCGCGCACAAGCCGGCAAACACCCAGGCCAGCGCCGCGAAGTGCTGCGGCCACACACACATGGCGACAAAAAAGCCCAAGGTTTCGGTGGCTTCGGTTAGGCCCCCTAAAAAGTAAAACGACTTGTCGGGGTAAGCCATGCTGGCTATGTTGCGCTTGGCCGCGATCACCGCAAAGGCCAGAAAGCTGCTGCCCGTGCCCATGAATGCGCCCAGCAGAACGGCGGCGGGCAGTGCGTTGGCCGCAGGGTCCGCAAAGGCAAAAGCCAGCGGAATGGCCGCGTAAAACAAGAAGTCCAGCGTGATGTCCAAAAAGCCGCCCCGGTCGGTCGGCTGCGTGGCACGGGCCACCGCGCCGTCCAGGCCATCACACAAGCGCGAAGCCAGGATGCCGACGAGGCCTGCCCAGTAGGCTTGCTGCGCAATCAAGACGGCGGCAACAAGCCCCAAGGCAAAGCCCGTGAAGCTGATCTGATTGGCGCTGATGCCGTGCCGCGCCAAAGCGTTGGCGAGCCGCGTCACGGGTGGCTGAATGAGGCGCGTGGCAAAGCGGTCGAGCACGGCTTGGCCTTTGGCGATTAACTCAACAGCGCCTGCGCAAATTCACGCGCATGGAAGGTCTCGAGGTCTTCGAGCTTTTCACCTACGCCGATGAAGTACACCGGCACGCCGCGTGCGGCCGGCTGCGCCTTGGCGCGCTCGCGGGCCCACAGGGCAATGGCCGCCAGCACCCCGCCCTTGGCCGTGCCATCGAGCTTGGTCACGATGAGGCCGGTCAATTGCAGCGCCTCGTCAAAGGCCTTGACCTGCGCCAGTGCGTTTTGGCCGGTGTTACCGTCGATCACCAGCAAAATTTCATGCGGTGGCTCACCAATGCCTTCGCCCCCGGCCTTGGCAATCGTGCGCTTGATCTTGCGCAGCTCTTCCATCAGGTGCAACTGCGTGGGCAGGCGGCCGGCCGTGTCCACCAGCACCACGTCTTTACCGCGCGCCTTGCCGGCAGTCACGGCGTCAAAACTCACGGCCGCCGGGTCGCCGCCGGCCTGGCTGACGATCTCCACCGTGTTGCGGTCAGCCCAGACGGTGAGTTGCTCACGCGCTGCGGCGCGGAAGGTGTCGGCCGCTGCCAGCAGCACCGACGCGCCTTCGTCAGCCAAGTGCCGGGTGAGCTTGCCAATCGACGTGGTTTTGCCAGCGCCGTTGACACCCGTGACCATGATCACGGTGGGCGTGTGCTCGCCAATCACCAGCGCCTGCTCCAGCGGCTTGAGCAGTTGCGTGATCGATTCAACCAGGATGTTTTTGACGGCGACCGGATGCGTCACGCCACTGTCGCGCACACGTTTTTTCACGTCATCCAGCAGGTATTGCGTGGCGCCCACGCCGGCATCGGCCATCAGCAGCGCAGTTTCCAGGTCCTCATAAAGCTCATCGTTGATCTGCGTGCCGGTGAACACGCTGGAGATGCTGCTGCCGGTTTTGCGCAGGCCGGCGCTGAGTTTGCTCAGCCAGCGTTCGCGCTCGGGCGCAACAGCAATGGCCCCCGGTACGGGAATGTCGATGGGCGTGACGAGGGCGCTGCCGATCAGGCTGCTGCCGTGGGCGGGCGAGGGCATGAAGCGCTGCCCGCCTTGGGGCACCACAGCGGCATCAGGCGCTGGGGCGGCAACCGGCGCTTCGGTTTCAGCGCGCGCCGGTTCCGCAGTGGGCGCGCCCGGCCGAAGGATTTTCTTGAAAAAGCTGAACATAGAGTGGTCTTTGGAGTCCCGGTATTCTAGGAGCCGCTCCGCTGAGCGCCCCAGCGGCGCCAAGCTTGGCCTTGCAGGGCTTGCTCTGTTGCTCGACCTTTCCGATTGCTACCTTGGCCTTCACCATGACTTTGCATTGCCCGCCCACCTGCAGCCCTCGTTCAGCTTCCTTCGTTCGCGCGCTCAAGGCGCTCACCGCGGCCGGCGTCGTCATGGGGCTTGCCGGTGTCTTGCCGGTTGCCGCCCAAGTCCTGCCCGCTGCCGACCCCGTGCCTCGCACTGCTGCCGGCGCGACAACACAGGCTCAGCAAGCTCAACAGTTCACGCTCGCCAACGGCATGACCTTGATCGTCAAGCCCGACCGCCGTTCGCCCACGGTCGCGCACATGCTCTGGGTGCGCGTGGGGTCCATGGACGAGGTTGATGGCACGTCGGGTGTGGCGCATGTGCTGGAGCACATGATGTTCAAAGGCACGCCCTCGCTCAAGCCCGGCGAGTTTTCGCGCCGCATGGCCGCCCTCGGCGGGCGTGACAACGCGTTCACCAGCCGCGACGCCACGGCCTACCACCAGCAGATCCCGGCCAACCGGCTTGAAGAAGTGATGCGGCTCGAAGCCGACCGCTTTGTCAACACCCAGTGGGATGACGAGGAGTTCAAGCGCGAGATTGAAGTGGTGAAAGAAGAGCGGCGCTTGCGCGTTGAAGACGCGCCGCGCGCGCAGCTCTATGAGGCGGCCAACGCCATCGCCTTTGCTGCCGCGCCGTATCGCCGCCCCATCATTGGCTGGATGAGCGATCTGGACACCTTGACGCCCAACGATGTGCGCAGCTTTTTTCGGCAGTGGTACGTGCCGGCCAACGCCGCGGTGGTGATTGCCGGCGATGTGGACGTGGCCCAGGTGCGGGCGATGGCTGAGCGCATTTATGGCGCTTTGCCCGCCGGCAATGCAACGCCCGAGCGCAAGCCGCGCACCGAGCCGACGCAAGCGGGTAAGCGGCAGATGGAGCACAAGGCCAGTGCCAGCCAAGCCTACGTGACGCTGATGTTCAAGGTGCCCAAGCTGGAGGCGTCGGGGCTGGGCGATCCGGTGGCCACGGGCGCCGCGCTAACTGCGCAGCCTGAACCTAGCCCCAGCCGCGATGCGCTGGCCCTCACAGTGCTGGCCGCCGTGCTCGACGGCTACAGCGGCGCGCGCCTGGACCGCGCTCTGACCCAAGGCGAAGGCCGCGTGGCCGACAGTGCCGGTGCCTACAACGGCTTGCTGGGTCGTGGGCCGCAGGTGTTTGTGATGGACGGTGTGCCGGCCGAAGGAAAGACGGCTGAACAAGTGCTCGCCGCGCTGCGCACGCAAGTTGCCCGCGTCGCCCGCGAGGGCGTGAGCGAGGCTGAGCTCAAGCGCGTCAAAACCCAGTGGGTCGCGGCCGAGGTGTACAAGCTCGATGCCCTGTTCAACCAGGCCCGCGAGTTAGGCAGCAACTGGGTCAATGGCTTCCCCTTGGACGCCAATGCCCGGCTGGTCGCGCAGTTGCGCACCGTCACCGCCGCTGAAGTGCAGGCCGTGGCCGCCCGCTACTTTGGCGATGACCAGTTAACCCAGGCCGTGCTGGTGCCGCAGCCTCTGCAAGCGCCACGTACGCCGCGCTTGCCCGCAGCCGGCGCCCGGCATTGATTTGCCATGACTTCATTTTCCAGGCACGCCATGGTTACTTCATCGTTTTGTTTTTTGTTTTCATTTGCAACCCGACTCATGCTGCTCGCGCTGCTGCCCGTGGGCACAGCGTTTGCAGCTTTGCCCATCCAGCACTGGACGCAGCCCAGTGGCGCCAAGGTCTATCTGGTAGAAAGCCGGGGCTTGCCTATGCTCGACGTGCAGATTGACTTTGACGCCGGCCAGCGACGTGACCCGAAAGACAAAGCAGGTTTGGCCGCCGCCACCACGCGCATGAGTGACAAGGGCGTGGCTGCGGCGGCTGGCCTGCCCGCGCTGGACGAGAACCAGCTGAGTGAAGCCTGGGCCGATCTAGGTGCGTCGCTGGCCGTCGGCGCCAGCAATGACCGCCTGAGTTTTGTGATGCGTTCGCTGAGCTACCCGGACATCCTGCCTCAGGCGGTGCAATTGGCCTCGCGCCAGCTCGGCCAAGCCCTGTTTCCCGAGGCCGTCTGGCAGCGCGAGCGGGCTCGAATTTCAGCGGCCATCCGCGAGGCCAATACGCGACCCGCCACCATCGCCGGCAAAGCCTTTGCCGCCGCCGTGTATGGCGACCATTCTTACGGCCATGAAGCCACTGAAGCAAGCCTGGCCCGCATTGGCGTGGCCGACATCAGGCAGTTTTACGCCCAGCATGTACAGCCCTGCCGCGCCAAGGTGAGCTTGGTCGGCGACATGAGCCGCGCTGAAGCCACCGAGCTGGTCGATAAGTTGCTGGCTCGCCTCCCGCCAGGGGGTGCCTGCACGCCGCCGCCCGCCGTGCCTGAAGTCACACCGCTGGCCGCGCCCGTCACCCGCAGCATTCCGTTTGCATCGGCGCAGGCGCATGTGCTGATGGGTCAGCCGGGCTTCAAGCGCGCCGACCCTGACTTTTTTGCGCTCACCGTCGGCAACTACACCTTGGGCGGCGGTGGCTTCGTGTCCCGCTTGACGGCCGAGGTGCGCGAAAAGCGCGGCCTGACTTACAGCGTTTACAGCTTCTTTTCGCCAGGCCTGCATGCCGGCGCTTTCACCCTCGGCTTACAGACCCGGCCGGACCAGGCGGCGCAGGCGGTGGAGGTGGCGCGCGGCGTGCTGGCAAAATTCGTGACTGAAGGCCCTACCGAGGCCGAGCTCAAGGCCGCCAAAGACAACCTGATCGGCGGCTTTGCGCTGCGCCTGGACAGCAATGCCAAACTACTCGACAACGTCGCCAACATCGCCTGGAACAACTTGCCTCTCGACTACCTAAACACCTGGACGGCCCAGGTTGAAAAAATCACCGCCGCTGATATTCGCGCCGCTTTTGCGCGCAAGCTCCAGCCTGCGCGCATGGTCACCGTTGTTGTGGGAGCACCCGTATGACACCGGCCAAGAAAAAAACCGATCCGTCCGAGCGCCCGCGCCGGGCGCCGCGCTCTAGCAAACTGCCGGGGGAGGTGCGCATCATTGGTGGGCTTTACAAGCGCACCAAGTTGCCGGTGCCCGACAAACCAGGCTTGCGCCCCACGCCCGACCGCGTGCGCGAAACCCTGTTCAATTGGCTGGGGCAGGACCTCACGGGCTGGCGCTGCCTGGACGCTTTTGCCGGCACCGGCGCACTCGGTTTTGAGGCCGCCTCACGCGGCGCCTCAGACGTCCAGCTGTGCGAGCAAGACCCGCAGCTGGTGCTCAAGCTCAAGGGCCTGAAAGACAAGCTGCAAGCGCAAGCAGTGCACGTTGAGCGCGGCGACGGCGTGAGCTTGCTCCGCCGCCAAAGCCCTGGCGCTTTGCAACTGGTGTTCATCGACCCGCCGTTTGATTCCGAACTGTTCGAGCCTGCGCTCAAGGCGGCCGCAACGGCGATTGCGCCGCAGGGCCTGATTTACCTCGAAGCGCCGCAGCGCTGGAAAGAAGAAGACGCAGCAGCCTTGGGCCTGGCCGTCTGGCGCAGCGCCCGGGCGGGCGCCGTCCATTTTCATCTGCTGGCGCGTGCGGGTGCTTTTGACGCTGCTGACACGGCAAACGCATAATTCCGCCATGGCCTCGTCCCCACGCTCATTGCCCGGCGCCCGCATCGCGGTCTACTCCGGCACGTTTGATCCGTTCACGCTCGGGCACGAAGACATCGTGCGCCGCGCGGCTGGGCTCTTTGACCAGGTCGTGGTGGCGGTGGCCACAGCCCATCACAAGAAGACGCTGTTCAGCCTGGCCGAGCGCGTGGCGCAGGTCGAGCAAGCGGTGCAGGGCTTGGCCCCAGCTGGCGGCGCGCAGGTCAAGGTCTTGCCTTTTGATGGCCTGATCATGGACTTTTGCCGGCAGCAGTCGGCCAGCGCCGTGGTGCGCGGCGTGCGCAACCTCAGCGACTTTGACTACGAAGCGCAGATGGCGGCAATGAACCGCAAACTGCGGCCCGAAGTGGAAACCGTGTTCTTGCTGCCCGATTCGAACTTGCAGTGCATCAGCAGCACGCTGGTGCGCGAGATCAGCAAGCTGGGCGGCGATGTGGCGCAAATGGTCAGCCCCGCAGTGGCTGCCGCGCTGCACGCAGTTCATGGCGTGACTGCCACTGCTGCCGCAAAGCAAGGAGCTTGAGATGGCCTTGATGATCACGGACGAGTGCATCAACTGCGACGTGTGCGAGCCCGAATGCCCGAACCAGGCGATTTACCTGGGTCCGGAAATTTACGAAATTGATCCGAGCAAATGCACGGAATGCGTCGGCCATTTTGACGAGCCGCAATGTGTGCAGGTCTGCCCTGTGGCCTGCATTCCCATCAATCCACAGCACGTGGAAAGCCAGGAAACGCTCTGGCAGAAATACCAGCGTCTGCAAGCTGCCGCGCCTGCGGCCTGAGTCTTTTTCGCGGCCGGCTTCGGGCTCCAGCTTCAGGCCTTGGGAAGCTCGCCCGCTTTGCGCACCATGGATGTGTTGGGAGCGCTTGGCTCCACTCCTTCAGCTAATTTGCGCGGTGGCTTGGGCCTAGGCGGCGTCTGCGTATGCAAGTCCATCGTGGCCTTCTCCATCTCGCCGGCCAGCAAAGCAGGTAGTGACTTCAGGCTGCGCGTGATCGCGTCTTCAATCGCCTCACGGTGCTCCTTGGACGGCTTTTGCAGTACCCAGTTGACCACCTCGGCTTTGACGCCCGGGTGCCCCACGCCGATGCGCAGCCGCCAGTAGTCGCCTGTGCCCAATTGCGCATGAATGTCGCGCAGGCCGTTGTGGCCCGCATGGCTGCCACCAAACTTGAGCTTGAGCTGCCCGGGCACGATGTCGAGTTCATCGTGCGCGACCAGGATTTCCTCAGGCTGGATCTTGAAAAATCGCGCCAGCGCACCGACCGATTTACCCGAAAGATTCATGAAGGTGCGCGGTGCCAGCAGCCAAAGGTTCTGGCCTTTGTAAGTGGTGCGGGCCACAACCCCGTGGTAATTTTTGTCCAGGCTCAAGCTGACTTTCAGCTCGCGCGCGACCTCGTCCAGCCACCAAAAGCCCGCGTTATGGCGGGTGGCTTCGTATTCAGGGCCTGGGTTGCCTAGGCCGACGAGGAGTTTGATCATGATGAGTAACTGGGTAAACAGCGGGAGCAGCGCCTGACTTTAGCGGAGCGCCAATAAAAACGGCCCACATCCTCTTGTCAAGGACATGGGCCGCGCGGCCTTCGCCGTTCAAGCAAGCGTTAAGAGCTTACTTTTTAGCAGCGGGCTTGGCGGCTGGCTTGCCACCTTTTTTGCCGTCTTTTGCGTCAGCAGGTGCTTCAGCAACCACAGCGACTTCTTCTGCAATTGGCGAGACCGATGCCAGCACGGGGTTCTGCTGGCCTTTGGCCACGAACTTCACGCCTTTTGGCAGGGTGACGTCCTTGATGTGCAGCGAGGTGCCTTTTTTCATGCCGCTCAGGTCGATGGCGATGAATTCAGGAATGTCAGCTGGGAAGCAAGAAACTGTCAGCTCGGCCAACACGTGGTTGACCAGGCAGTTCTCGGCCTTGACGGCTGGCGAGTTTTCTTCACCGCTGTAGTGCAAAGGCACCTTGACCGTCATGCGGGTGGTGGCTTCGACACGCTGGAAGTCGATGTGCAGGATCTGCTGCTTGAACGGGTGCATCTGCAGGTCACGCAGCAGCACTTTGTGTTCTTTGCCGGCCAGTTCCATCTCGAGGATGGAAGCGTGGAAAGCTTCTTTCTTGATGGCGTGGAACAGCGCGTTGTGATCGAGTTCGATCAACAAAGGCTGGCCAGTGCCACCGTAAACGATACCGGGCGTGCGACCGGTGATGCGGAGACGGCGGCTCGCACCCGTACCCTGCAAGGCGCGCTCAAAAGCGACGAATTTCATAATTTTCTCCAGTAGAGGCAGCCGCGACCAGCTTGCCTCGTGACGTAAAAGCGATGCCGTTAAAGGCACCGCGCTTTTTGCCCAGAATCAGAACAAATTGTCCTGATCCGAGAACAAACTCATGACCGACTCACCCTTGGCAATGCGCTGGATCGTCTCGGCGATCAGCGGGGCCACGGAGAGTTGGCGAATCTTCTTGCAGGCCATCGCGGTTTCGGTCAGCGCGATGGTGTTGGTCACCACCACCTCGTCGAGTGCGTCGCCCTTGGCGATGCGGTCGATGGCCGGACCCGAAAAAATAGGGTGCGTGCAGTAGGCGTAAACCTTCTTGGCGCCGCGCTCTTTCAGCACTTCAGCGGCTTTGACCAGCGTGCCTGCCGTGTCGATCATGTCGTCCATGATCACGCAGTTGCGGCCTTCGATGTCGCCGATCACGTGCATGACTTCCGACACGTTGGCCTTCGGACGGCGCTTGTCGATGATGGCCATGTCGCAGCCGAGCTGCTTGGCCAGTGCACGGGCACGCACCACGCCGCCGACGTCGGGCGACACGACCATCAGGTCGTTGTAGTTTTGCAGGCGCAAGTCACCCAGCAGCACAGGCGAGGCGTAGATGTTGTCTACGGGGATATCAAAGAAACCCTGGATCTGGTCAGCATGCAAGTCCATGGTCAGGACGCGCGACACGCCGACAGCTTGCAGCATGTTGGCCACCACCTTGGCGGTGATGGGCACGCGGGCCGAACGCGGACGGCGGTCCTGGCGGGCGTAACCGAAGTAGGGGATGACAGCGGAAATGCGTTCAGCCGATGCGCGCTTGAGCGCATCGACCATGATCAGCAATTCCATCAGGTTGTCGTTGGTCGGCGCGCAGGTGGACTGCACCACGAAGACTTCGCGGGCACGCACGTTTTGCTGGATCTCGACGGTGACTTCGCCGTCAGAAAAACGGCCAACGTGGGCAGCGCCCAGCGTGATGCCGAGGTTCTGCGCGATTTCCTGGGCCATGGCCGGATTGGCGTTGCCAGTGAAAACCATGAAGTCGGGGTTGTGCACGAGCATGTCAAGTCCAGCGGTGTTTGGCAGAAAAACGTTTGAATAAACCAGTGAAGCACTCAACACGCTGCCGAAGCACGCTGGCGACCTATGCACCGATCTTTGCATCTGACCCGTGCCCGGACTTCACTTGAGAGTCCGCGGCAGAGGCCAAATAAATTTGGCAGGGGTGGAAGGATTCGAACCTGCGAATGCCGGAATCAAAATCCGGTGCCTTAACCAACTTGGCGACACCCCTACACAGG
>CAZNQE010000008.1:0-50246 GCA_964575005.1 uncultured Polaromonas sp.
GCAGCGACGCCTGGGGCCTGGGCCTGGTGTTCCAGCCCTACAGCATCCAGATTGAGCCGCACGACTACATGGCCGAGCTGTTTGACGCCGTGGCGCGCAGCAACACCATCTTGATCGACCTGGCGCGTGACATCTGGGGTTATGTGAGCGTGGGCTACTTCAAGCAGCGTCTCAAAGCCGGCGAAATCGGTTCTTCGACCATGCCGCACAAGGTCAACCCGATTGACTTTGAAAATGCCGAAGGCAACCTGGGCCTGGCCAACGCCATGCTGCGCCACCTGAGCGAGAAGCTGCCCATCAGCCGCTGGCAGCGCGACCTGACTGACTCGACCGTGCTGCGCAATATGGGCGTGGCTTTTGGTTACGCCGTGCTGGCGTGGCATTCGTTCAGCACCGGCCTGAACAAGCTGGAGCTGAACCGCGAAGCGCTGGACGAGGATTTGAACGGTGCCTGGGAAGTGCTGGCCGAGCCGATTCAGACCGTCATGCGCCGCTACGGCGTGCAAGGCGCGTATGAAAAGCTCAAGGAAGTCACACGCGGCAAAACCGTGCGCGCCGAAGACTTGCACGCCTTGATTCGTTCGCTCGAAATTCCTGAGGCTGAGAAGACCCGCCTCCTGGCGATGACCCCGGCCAGCTACGTTGGCAAGGCGGCTGAACTGGCACGCCGGGCCTGATCTTCTCCTCGGCGCCCCTAGCCCGGTGGGGCGCTAGCGGTCTTTTTCTCCAGGGCGCGGTCCGCGTAGCGACCGAAGCGCCAGGAGCTGGCATCCAGCGTGATGCGTCGCCAAGTCTGGCGTTTTTCAGCAGGTGTCATGGCCGGCCAGTGCTGGACTTCTTCAAACGTGCGCCCGCAACCCTTGCAGCTCTCGTCGCCCTGGCTGGTCGAGCAAATCGCGATGCAAGGCGTATCAGCCGTGCTCTCGTACCAGGTCAGCCAGGCGGCCATGGCCTTGGCCGGAAAACCGGCGTCGTCCGCCTCTTCCTCATGGTAAAAAACCAGCAAGGCATAAACCTCGGCCAGAGCCCGCAACTCAGGCGCCAAGGTCACGCCGTCGGGTGAGGGCGAGCGTTCGCGCCAGTAGTTGATGGCCGCTTCGATGTCAGTGATGTGGATGCCGGGCATGTGAAACGAGTCGCAAAAAAAGAGGGCCGTCGGCGCACCGAGAGGGAAAGCAGAAAGGGCGCGAATTATCAACGAGATGACAGGGTCTCGGCCCCAGGCTCAAGCTGATCGACCTTTAAACGCAATGGTATTCTGAACCGATGAAACTGCTACTGAACTGGCTACTGAGCGCTGCGGCCTTGCTGGCCGTGGCTCACCTTTATACGGGCGTGGTGGTCACCAGCTTTACTTCTGCCTTGATCGCGGCAGCCGTGCTGGGCGCACTGAACGCTGTGCTGCGACCCCTGCTGGTGTTGCTGACCTTGCCGGTCACCGTGGTCACCATGGGCTTGTTTTTGTTTGTGATCAACGCCCTGATGTTTTGGGCGGCGGCCGGCCTTTTGAATGGGCTGGACGTGCGCGGCTTTGGCGCTGCGCTGCTGGGCTCGCTTATTTACTCGGCGCTGTCACTGGCGATTGAGTTTGTCCTCGAGCGCCTGTTCCCGAACTAGCTGGGCCAGCTGGCGCGTGCGCGCATCGATGATGGAAGCCTCAATGGCCGCGTTCGCATCCGTGGCGTTGGCGCCACTGCGCAGCAAGGCCTGGGCGGCACGCAGCCGGTCCAGCGCGGCGGGGTAATCCAGCAAGGCAGCGCGGGCCTCGGCGTCGGCCCGAACGGCGCGGGCACTCGGTTGTTGCGGCCCCCAGACTTGGGCCAGCGCTTGCCAGGCTGCAGCGTCGCGGGGGTTGCTGGCGACCCAGGTTTGCAAGCGCTCTCCGCTGGCGGCCACCAGCGCGGCGTCACCTGACGCCAGATCGATAAGCGCTTGCATGAGTAGCCCGGCGCGACTTTTCGCCGCATCGGCACCCAGACTGACTGACGGACGTTTGCTGGCCTGCAAGTCCATCTCGATGGCCAGAAAAGCAGCTTGCTCCTGCGCACGCGGCAAGCCTGCAACCACGGTTTGCAAGCGGGCGAGAAAAGCCTCGGCCGCCGCAGGCTCGCGCAAGCGGCTGGCGGCCAAGGCCCCGGCATACAGATTAGCGGCCCTGGACTCAGCCTTGCTTGCCGCCGGGCTGGCCAGCAGCTCACGGCTGGCCTGCGCCTGCATGGCGCGCAGCGCGTCAACGCCCGGGCTGCCCAGCACACGGGCACGGGCGGACATCAAGCTGTGCAGCAACACTGCATCGCGCGCGCTGGGCGTGCCCTGCGCCTTGGCGTCGCTTGGGGGTGCCGTTGCACCGGCCTGCTGTCGGGCCCGCGCCTCGGCCATGCGCTCGGTGCTCAAGGGATGCGAGCGCAGATAGGGGAAGGAGCCGTTGTCGTTGAGCCGGGAAGCCTGCTGCAACTTGTCAAACATGCCGGCCGCGCCGCGTCCGTCAAAGCCAGCCTCGGTCATGAGGCCGTAACCGACGCGGTCAGCTTCACGCTCCATGTCGCGCGAAAAATTCAACTGGCCTTGGACCGCCAGCGCTTGGCCACCCACAATGGCAGCACTCGCCGCGTTGGGGCTTTTGCTCGCAGCCAGGGCACCCAGAATCATGGCGCCGATGACCCACGGCGTCTGGGCCTGCTGCTGGCTGGTCAGGCGCGCGATATGCCGCTGCGTGACATGACTGAGCTCGTGGGCCAGCACCGCCGCCAGCTCATCGGAATCGCTCACCACGCCAATCAAACCCGTGTGCACGCCCAAATAACCACCCGGCAGGGCAAAGGCGTTCACGCTGCGATCACGCAGCACCAGCAGGCGCCAGGCAAAGCGCTCTTCCAACTCGGGGCTCAATTCGCCACGCGCCCGCGCTGCCACCAGCAGGGGCTGCCAGACGCTCTGCAGATAGTCACCCAGCACAGGGTCGTCGAGGTAGTCAGGGTCTTTAAAGAGGCTGGCCGCGATGCGGTCCCCCAGTCGTCGCTCGGCCGCAGAAGACAAGGTCGAGCCATCGCCCAGCGCGGGCAAGGCGCTGCCACCACGCAGCGCTGAAACGTCGGCCGCTGCACCCATCGCGTTGGGCGTGAGAGGCGCTTGCTGAGCCAGCGCCAGGGCCGCTAGGGCGACCCCGCTCACGGCCAGACCCAGTGCGCGGGCGGCACTCAAGGACAGGCGAACAGGCCGGGGCAACAAATGCGAAGAGGAAGGCTTGGTCGGCAAGGTCAGGAGCGTCGCGGTAGGAAAGCCGCATGGTAGCCGCGTTTGTTCAGACTCGCAGCCACATTGATGCCTCCATCAGCGGACCCCTCGTGGCCTCTTATGATGAGCCCCTCACAAGACCGCCAAGCCAAGCAATGACTTCTTCTCTGACACACTTTGACGCACAAGGCCAAGCCCACATGGTGGACGTGGCAGCCAAGGCCAGCACCCATCGGATCGGCGTGGCGCAGGGCCGCATTTGCATGCAGGCCAGCACGCTGGCCATCATCTTGCAGGGCACGGCCAAAAAAGGCGATGTGCTGGGCATTGCACGCATCGCCGGCATCATGGCAGCCAAAAAAACGAGTGAGCTGATCCCGCTATGCCATCCCTTGGCGCTCACCCGTGTGGCCGTCGAATTCACAGCCGACACCGACGCACAGTGCATCGTCTGCACCGCGGCCGTCGAGACCGTCGGGCAGACCGGCGTGGAAATGGAAGCGCTCACCGCCGTGCAGGTGGCCCTGCTCACCATTTACGACATGTGTAAAGCGGTGGACCGCGGCATGACCATGACGGATATTCGCCTCCTGGAAAAGCACGGCGGCAAATCGGGGACCTTCATCGCAGAAAAGTAGCCCCTCCCGCAGGGAAAACCCGCAAATCTTCAGCGATGGTGCAACCCATAATCCTCATTTTTGTTTCCTAAGTTGCGGTTTGTTTCCCAGACTGCGACCCATCGTTTTCATCAAGAGAACGATCACCAACCCATCCATCACACGAAAGATAGACACAATGAAAAAGAAGAACTGCCTAGTGGCTTTGCTTTTATCTGTGGGTGCCTTGATGTCCAGCAACGCCATGGCCCAGGACAATTGCACCAATCGCGGCCAACTCGACACCATCTACTGCGATGCAAACAACGACTTGGTCGCTGATGTGCCTACCGATCCGGCCAAGCAGCGTGATCCGTCAACGCTGGTTTTCGCCTGGTCGCCCACGGAAAACCCGGCCGTCTATAAGTCGCTGTACGAGCCCATCATGACGAGCTTGCAGTCTTGCACAGGCAAGCGGGTGGCATTTTTCAACGTCCAGTCGAACTCGGCCCAGATTGAAGCGCAGCGCGCAGGCCGGATGCATGTGGCGCTGTACGCCACCGGTGCCATTGGTTTTGCCGTGAACATGGCCGGTGGGGTTCCCTTTGTAGGCATGGGCAACAGCAAGGGTATCGGCGGCTACCAGGTGTATGCGATCGTCCGGGCCGACAGTCCATTCAAGAAACTGTCTGATCTGAAGGGTCGCAAGGTGGCACACGTGTCACCGACCTCCAACTCGGGCAACCTTGCCCCTCGCGTCTTTTTCACCGAGCAGGGCCTCACGCCCGACACAGATTACAAACCGCTGATGTCTGGCGGACATGACAAGTCCATCATTGGCGTGAGTCTGGGTGACTATGAAGCCGCTGCCGTGGCATCTGATATTTTCGAGCGCATGACTGAGCGCGGCCAAGTCAAGGCGGAGGACTTCCGCATCATCTGGAAAAGCCAGGTGTTCCCGACCACCGGCTTCGTGATTTCTCACGACCTCAAGCCAGAGCTGCAAAAGAAGATCACCGACTGCATGGTGGCGTACAAGTTTTCAGATGAAATGAAAAATGAATACAACGGCATGGACCGTTTCGTGCCGATCACCTACAAGGAAACCTGGAAGCCGATCCGCGAAGTGGCCGAGCGTTCTGGCACGCCCTACAACCGCGCGGCTTACGAAGCGCAGCAAAAGCGCGATGCCGAGGCTGCAGCCAAGCGTGCTGCGGCCGCAGCAGCCCCGGCGGCAGCCGCACCTGCGAAACCGTGACAGCGACCTGAGCAATGAATCATGCACAAGCGCTTGTCATCAAGGATCTGAGCAAGGAATACGTCGCAGGCAAACCTGTTCTCAAGTCGATCAACCTGACGATTGATGGCCGTGGCATCACGGCCATCATTGGCCCTTCGGGCACCGGGAAATCCACATTGGTGCGATGCATCAATCGCCTGGTGAACCCGAGCCAGGGCCAGATTCTTTTTCACGGGAAAGACCTGGTTCAGCTGAGCGGCGTCGAGCTGCGTCATGCGCGTCGCAAGATCGGCATGGTTCACCAGGAATACAACCTGGTGGAGCGACTGTCCGTCATGGAGAACGTGCTTTCGGGTCGGCTGGGCTACATGCCCGCGTGGAAGGCCTGGTTGCGCAAATATTCTCCCGCAGACATCAGCAAGGCTTTCGAATTGCTGGATGCCGTTGGCCTGGGCGACTTTGCCCAGCGGCGAGCTGACCAGCTGTCCGGCGGCCAGCGCCAACGCGTGGGCATTGCCCGCGCACTGATGCAAGATCCTGAACTGATTCTGGCTGACGAACCCACGTCATCGCTGGATCCCAAGACCTCCGTGGAGGTCATGGAGATCATGGTCAATCTGACCAGTGCGCGCGGCATTCCTGTGGTCATCAACATTCACAACGTCGAGTTGGCCAAGCGCTTCGCCCATCGGATCATTGGCATGGCACGTGGCGAAGTGGTGTTCGACGGTGTGCCGGAGGCACTGCAAGCACATCACTTGGCAGACATTTACGGCGGCGAGGGATGGATGGATCCGGCATGACCGACCGACCGTCCTTAAGCCTCGAACGCACTGTGAACACCCCAACTTCAACGGCTGCACGCGAAGCGTTTTCCCCCGACTGGAGCAAGCGCCTGGCTTTTCTGGCGTTTGCGCTTTACGTGCTGTACGCCCTGTCCACGCTGGGAGGGACCTGGGAGCGTTTCTACAAGGGATTGGCGCAGGGCGCAAAGTTTCTGAACCGCCTCTGGCCGCCCAACACCACGCCCGACCTCTTGATTCTCATGAGCGAAGGCTTGCTGGAGTCCTTGCAGATCGCAGTGCTGGCGACTTCTGTCGGCCTACTTCTGTCCATTCCGATTGGCTTGGCTGCCGCTCGCAATTTGGTGCCCGGCTGGTTGTCCTGGCTGAGCCGCGGTGTGATTGCCCTGACGCGATCTTTTCACCCCATGATCGTGGCCATCCTGTTTGTCAAGGCGGTGGGCTTCGGCGCCTTGGCTGGCAGCTTGGCGTTGGTGGTGTCTTCGATCGGCTTCATTGCCAAATTGCTGGCCGAAGCGATCGAAGAAATGAACATGAAGCAAGTTGAGGCGGTGCGAGCCACCGGGGCCTCATGGACGAACGTGCTGATTACCGCCGTCATGCCCCAGATCATGGCCCGCTTCGTGGGTTTTTCGGCTTATCAGCTCGACTCGAACCTGCGCAACTCCACCATGGTGGGCATTGTGGGCGGTGGCGGCATTGGTGCCACGCTGTTTACCGCCTACCAGCGTTTTGACTATGACTTTGTGATGACCATCTTGTTGGCGATCATCGCCATCATCATGGCGTCTGAGGTGTTCTCGGCCTGGCTGAGGAAGGTATTCCAGTGAGCGTTCCGTCGTCCTTGGTCCATTCAACGCCGCTGGTGGGTGAGCGTATCTGGCAGCGTTTTACGCCTGCGCAGCGCCTGGGGCGCTTCACTTTTTATCTTCTGGCTGTGGCTGCGATCGCATGGGCCGCACGCAAGATAGAGATCATTCCGGAGTTTCTCTACGATGCGCCCGAACAGACCTGGGATCTGTTTCAGCGCATGTGGCCCATTGCCTGGGCCCACTACCCTGAAGGCGTGCATGGTGCGCTGATTGAAACCTTTCACATTGCCACACTGGGCACCTCGCTGGCCTTGATATTGGGCTTCCCCGTTGCCTTGTTGGCCGCCAAAAACATCACCCGTTCAGCCACACTCAATTGGATCGCCCAGTTCATTCTGGTGGCCTCACGTTCTGTGAACTCGCTGATCTGGGCCTTGCTCTTTGTGGCTATTTTTGGGCCTGGCGCGATTGCCGGGGTGCTGGCTATCGCTTTTCGTTCCATCGGTTTTGTGGGCAAGTTGCTGGCTGAGGCATTTGAAGAAGCCCAACCCGGCCCCATTGAAGCACTGAGATCGACCGGTGCGCCACCGGGATCCGTTCTCAGCAAGGGCTACTGGCCACAGGTCGAACCGAGCTTTTGGTCGGTCGCGCTTTTCCGCTGGGACATCAATATCCGCGAGAGCGCGGTGTTGGGCTTGGTGGGCGGTGGCGGCATTGGCGTCGCCCTGGACAACGCACTGAACAACCTCTACTGGGACCAGGTGGGCTTGGTGCTGTTTGTCATCTTTGTTGTCGTGATCCTCACCGAGATGTTCACCTCCTACGTTCGGGGCAAAATCATTTGAGCCTGGCTCAGGCCGCAGCCACCCAGCAGCGCCAGCTGGCGCTCCAAGGCCTGTCGGGCGGGCTCATCGTGTCGTGTCAGCCAGTCCCTGATGGGCCGATGGATCAGGACGAAATCGTCCTGGCCATGGCTCTGGCCAGCCAGGCAGGCGGTGCGGCGGCGGTACGTATCGAGGGGGCGCGCCGCGTGGCGCTGGTGGCGTCCCAAGTCCAGATACCCGTGATCGGCATCGTGAAATGTGAGCTGCCGAACAGCCCTGTGCGCATCACTCCCAGGTGTGAAGACGTGATGGCGCTGGCTGACGCTGGCGCCTGGATGATCGCCACTGACGTCACCCACCGACCTAGACCAGAGCCCATCCAGAACCTTCTGGACATCATCCATGCACGGGGCTGCCTGGCCATGGCCGATTGCGCCACCGTAGGCGAAGGGCTGAGCGCCCATCACATGGGCTTTGACTGTGTGGGGTCGACCTTGAGCGGCTACACCGAGGACTCGCCCGCCGCAGCCGATGCCCCGCCGGACAAGGACTTGGTCAGCCGCCTGAGCTCAGAAGGCGCCTGGGTGATCGCCGAAGGCCGCATTGCCTCGGCAGACATCGCCGCACAAGCCCTGACCTGGGGCGCCAAGGCCGTCACGGTCGGTTCGGCCTTGACACGCCTGGAACTCATGGTGGCCCTGTATGCGAAGGTCATGCAGTCGGCGCCAAGGAAATCAAATGAACATCGTCCTGTGCGACAGCCCTGAACAAGCCACGCGGTTCGCAGCCAACTTGATCCGTCGCCAAGTGGCCGACTTCCCCGGCAGCGTGCTCGGACTTGCCACCGGTGGAACCATGGATCAGCTCTACCAGGACCTGGTATCGCTGCAGCAGCCGGGCGCCTTGGACTGGTCAGGCATCCGCAGCTTCAATCTGGATGAGTACGCGGGTCTGGCCGCAGATCACCCCATGTCCTACCGGTATTTCATGCGGCACAAGGTGTTTGGGCCACTTGGTATTCATGAAGCCCGCACACACTTGCCACGAGGCGACGCACTCGATTTGCATCAGGAGTGCAGGGATTATGAAGATGCGATTGCTGCGGCCGGTGGCATTGATCTCCAGCTGCTGGGCATCGGGACAAACGGGCACATCGGGTTCAACGAACCGGGCTCAAGTTTGGACTCTCGTTCACGGGTCACTCGCTTGAGCCAAGACACCTTGGCCGCCAACCAGCGATTTTTTCCTCCGGGCACAGTCCAGCCCCAGTGGGCCCTCACCATGGGCATCAAGACCATCCTCGATGGCAAGCAGATTGTGATGCTGGCCCTTGGCGAAAAGAAAGCCAGCGCCGTGGCGGCCATGGCTGAAGGGCCTCTGAGCGCCATGTGCCCCGCCAGCGCCTTGCAGCTGCACCCCGCCACCACCGTCGTGCTGGATCCGCAAGCCGCCCAGTTGCTGACGCTCAAGGACTACTACCGCAGCGCTCACTCGTCGAAGGCGCACAGCCCCTGAGGCGAAGCGCTGACCTGGACCGCAGCCAGCCAGACACCTCAGGCGAATAGGGCAGCCGGGTCTTCCGATTGCCCCAGGGAGCGATGACCCGCAATGGCATCGACCACCGCACCGTCACGCCATGCGCGAAGCCGGTACAAGGTGGCGAAATTAAAGCCCAGAGCGGCGCTGCCTTTGCCCGCGATCAACTCGCTGCCGCGACGCACGTTGTCCTGCATCCATGCTGGAAGCAGCAGGTGGTAGGGATTGCGCCTGACCTCACCCGCATGAAAAGAAGTGCCGGTGATCTGCTCCGTCAGGGTTTGTTCACTGACCTCCACCATGAGGTTGGGGCTGAGCATCGGCGCCCAGTACTCGGTTTCGATCAAGGCGGTGGTGACGCGGTGGCCCACATGTGCCAAGGCATCCATGACCAGACAGTGGACACCGATGTGGGTTTCGTTCCAGTCGTGTTCATGGGGAAAGACGATGGCTCGAGGCTGAGTCGACTCCAGCAATTGGGCGATCAGCAAGACCATGCCCTGCCAGTGCTGCGGATCTTCGTCTCGGCACTTGGCATGAACCCTCTCCAGCCCGTTGGGCGCTGTTTGCACCAGCTCAAAACCGAGGTAGTGGCATGCCCCCTTCAGTTCGGCCAGGCGTTCGGCCTGACGCGCCCGGGCCGAACCCTGCGTGACCGCCACGTTGATGACACGCCAGCCGGATTCGCTGCGCAAGCGCAGCGGCAAGGCGCCGATGATGCACTCGTCGTCCGGATGCGGTGAAAAAATCAGCACCTTGGGCGCGTCGCTGGACACTGGCGGATGGCTGATCGGAGCAAAGCCGCCAAGGGGAAGCGTCTTTCCCGACTGCAAACCGCTCGCGTAAGCAGCCACCAGGGTGCTGTATGGATTCATGGCCTAGAAGTCTATGCCATACGCGCAAACTGCCGAGCGAAGGCACGGCTGTGATACGCTGAACTCGAAGAGGTCGGAACCTGTTCGGCCGTCCTGTTACTTGTTCTTCTCGGCGGCATTCGAGGCTTGCCTTGGCGCCGGGCAAACGACGAAGTGCAGGCCCAAGCCAAAGTATTCACGTTGCCGCTCATGCCGTCGGCTCTCAAAGTCCAACCAGGACCGGCCGACTGCGTCAGGGAGCACCAAAATGCTGATACCCGTGAGGGGTGCGAAAAAATTCAAAAATGCCTCCCGCGTTGGGGCTAGAAAATGCATGGAACCCCCTTGATGACATGGCCAGGAACACAGGCAATGCCATATTCACTTGAAGCAGCTCAGCCAGCAACAGAGCCGTCCTTATACCGACAATAACGGAGACTTATAGATGTCGAATATCGACCTCAACCTCTTGCTGGTTTTCTTAAAGGTATACGAAACGGGCAGTCTGTCCAAAGCCGCGCTGTTTCTCAAACTGTCGCAACCAGGGGTGAGCCTGGCCTTGAAACGCCTGCGAGAGCATTTCGGTGATCCGCTCTTTTTTCGCACTGGCAATGGCATGGAGCCCACAGCCTTTTCTCAAGCGCTCTTTCCGTCCATCCAGAAGGCCGCGGAAAGCCTGCAGGAATCGCTGCTGTTCAAGCTGGAATTCGTGCCGAAGGAATCCAGCCGCGTTTTTAACGTGAGCATGTCCGATTTTGGACAGCAACTGTTTCTTCCGCCGCTACTTGCCAGACTGAGTGTGGTGGCGCCAGACGTTCGGGTGGAGGTGACGACCATTACCTACGAAACGGAAAATCAGCTCTCCAGCGGTGCGATCGACCTGTCACTTGGCTTTCCTCACCAGGTTAAAGATAATTTTTTCCAACAGCTGCTCATTGAATCCAAGTTCGTCGGCCTGGTTTCCAAAAACCACCCTGACATCGGCGAAGAAATCGATCTGCCAAATTACGAAAGCATGCGGCACCTGGCCATCAGGAACCAGACCAGTGGGTTTTATATCGTCAAGAAATACATTGAAGATCTGGGCATCAAGCGCAGGTTTGCCGCGAGCCTTCCAAACTACGCGTCAGTGCCCATGATTCTTTCTGCGACCAATTGCTTCATGACAACCCCCGTCCTGGTGGCGGACATGTTGATGAAGCAAGGCCAGCTCAAGAAAGTGCGATTGCCCTTTGAGCTTCCCTCCATCAAGTTCATGCAGCATTGGCATGCGCGGCAGGACCTGGATCTCGGCAACCAATGGCTACGCAGCCTGGTGTCCACCCTGAAGATAAACTGAGGCGAAGTCAAATTCAGCAACGCCCCACCTCAAGGCCATCTTGCAAACATACATCCGGTTTCTTGATAACTTCAAACGCTTGAGAAGTTCGCCAAGTTTCTTGGCCCTGGATCCGCTCGACGAGCGGCTATTGGAGTTGTTCGCTGCCGTCTGGCATGCCGATGGAAGGCTGACCGTTGTGCAGGCCATGGGAATCAGTGCCGACATGTCCGGCACAACGGCTCACAGGCGCTTGAAGTCCTTGTGCAACAAAGGACTCGTGGAACTGGTCAATGACGACACTGACAACCGGATCAAATACGTCATGCCAACGCCACGAGCGATAGCCCGGTTTGCTCAAATCGGGGAATGTATAAAACAGCTCGCTGATGAGGGCCTTGAACCCTGACTTCAGGCCAGCTTGAGTCGAGCCATGAGTTGATGCAGGCTGGCAAACTGCGGATCTTGGGGATTGCCCAGCCATGCTGAGTCCATGCTGGCGCAAAGGACAGGCGGTTGCGGTTGCGGGCTAGAGTCAAGCGAGGCCAGCAGGCTTTCCAGGCTCACCAGCAAGGTGTCAATCTGAGCTTTTTGGGCCGTCACCACAGCCTGCAAGGTTTCGATGATCCCTTCGAGACTGGGCTCCCCTTCACGCTGGACAGGCTGGCTTGACTGCGTGACGCCAGTATTTACATTGTTCATGGCATACCCTTCCTGCCTCAAGCTTCAGATCAAGCCGGCCATGTCGTTGTCGGACGGGGCGCCTGAGCGATGCAGGACAAAGACTCGACCCGTTGGCCTTAAGGTGCCGCTCAGTTGGGCAACAAGGGGGGCCAAGCCGGATGACGTGCTATGAGTTGCGCCCAGGCAAGTTCTGAAAAAGCAGCGCGGTAACGCGCCGCATAAAGCGCGGCAAGGTCGTGACGGCCCATCAAGACGGCACTGGCGATCAGTGGCTCGACCACACGCGGCTCAGGTGAGTAGTGCAACAGGTTCAAAGCCAGCTCGTGCATTTCGCCTGCGTTCTGGCTGGAGACGCCTGTCGTGGTGAGGCGAGCAAAGTCAACTTGCTGCTGAAAGAAAAGACTGCGACCGCTGGAGTCAATGGGCGGCACGAGAAATAAGCTGTGGCGAGGCCATCGATCAGCAACTGGCAGGAAGAGCTGGCTGACGCGCGCATAGTCCAGCGCCAGTACCGCCAAGGCTGACCAACACAAGCCCGCCAGCACCGGCGCCCCCGGAGGGGACATGCTTGTGGACCCCACAGGAACAATGGAAGTTCTTGCTGCGCTTTCTGCGCTTCCGGCTCGGGTGCGCCAGAGCCACAACACGCACAGCAGGCCAGTCCAATGGAAGGGGCCGTACCACAGCGGGTATTCCAGCAGGCTGTGCACACCGATCACGGCGAGCACGCCCCAGGCCAGCAGCCGTCCAGGCTCGCGCTCGTCCCACGGTCTGGCTAGGGCGACGAGCATAGCCAGGCCAAATCCGACGGCCAGCGTAAAAGGCAGGCCCAGCTCAACCGCCAACTGCAGCGGGAGGTTGTGGGCGTTGTCCAGCAACTCCGAAAACCGGGCACCGGGGTATTGCGTGATGAAGTGGGCGTAGTCCAGCTCGCCCCAACCCCAACCCAGCCAAGGTTTTTGCGCGATGAGGTGCATGACGTTGGCCCACAGCAGGCGCCGACTGTCTTGTCCGGCATCAGTCAGACGCTGCGCCATCGTTCCAATCTCGATGTGTTGCCAGACCAAGAGGGCATGTGGCAGGGCCAAAACGAAGGCCGCGTAGCAACCTGTCGCCCACAACAGGACCGGCATCACGAGCGACGGCACTGAAGGCCTGCTCCTGCGTGGACCATCCCCTCGGCCCTGCACGGCCCATGCGGCCCATGCGGCCAGCATCACCGTCAAGATAAATACCCACTGCAAAAAACCGGTGCGCGAACTGCTGACCGCATTGCCCAGCGCTAGCCAAGACCCAGCCAGAAAACCCCAAGGCCTTGCCCATGCCATGCGCCGGTGCGCGGGTTCGCGCAAGGCCATCAAGGCCAGCAGGCAAACCAGGCCGATGCTGGTGAGCGTGGCGAAATGATTGCGCTGGCGTAAATTGCCAAAGGCCTGGCCTAGCTCCGAGGCACTGATCCAAGGCGCCAGTCCAGCGACCAGACCGAAATACTGAAGCAGCCCGATGACACTGCTCAGCAACGCAGCCGCAAGCCAGCCCTGGGCCAGCAAGCGGGCGTCGACGCGCCGCCACTGCAGCAGCACCGCCACACCCAGAACAGCGGCGCCCCACAAAGGCCAGAAGTTTGGCGATGGTCCGGCCGTCAAGCCGTTCAGCCAAGGCAGGGCCAGACACAGCCCCAAAGCCAGCCGAGCGAGCGTCGGCAGGGGAGGTCGGCAAGAAGGGGATTCAGTCAAGGCAGCCGCCAGATTGGGAAAGGAACTTTGCCGTCAATTATCTGCACCGTCCAGCGCGCACCTCGAATGGGTCAGCCAAAGAAAAAGCCCCCAGCGGGGGCTTTTGGGCAGAACTGCGCTCGTTGCTCAGGCAGATTTGCAAATTGCTGGCAGGTATTTTGGGTCGATCCCGTTGATCGCTGCGGCCCGGCACTCCCAAACGATCTGGCCACTCGAGTCAGGCGTGCCGGTGAACACCAAGGCTTTGTCTGCCAGACGCGTGTCGCCTTTGGCTGTGACCGTGATGGTGGCCTTGGCAACAGACGGTGGGCTGGCGACGGGATCCGCCGCGACCAAACCGTAAGCCGCCGACGCGACATAAGTCGTGGCCGGGCTGGCGATCGTAAAAGTTGCCGGCGGCAGTGACCCCGTCGTCTGCAGCGTTTCAGACACCGCCAACTTTCCAGGCGCAGCCGCCAAAATCACCTCGGAGACTTTGGCACGCACGGTGTAGTCCTGGTAAGCCGGCAAGGCCACGGCGGCCAAGATGCCAACGATGGCAATCACGATCATGAGTTCGATGAGCGTGAAGCCGCGCTGGGCGCCTTGCTTGAGCAAACGTTGCGCGGTGGGAAATGCGATGGACTTCATGGGAAGGCTCCTGGTGACCAATCAAATAGCGGGGGAACGAAGGGGACGGACGAAGGCCCGACCCGGCCATTCTTACGGGGGCAAGTGCATGGCCCCGTGCGGTATTGTTCAGCTTGCAACAAACACCGCCACCGCCAGGCCGCACGCCACTTAGCGCACCGTTTGGCCTGCCGCCCGTCGGAATTCAGACTCTATGCCGCTCAGGCTGCGCTGGCAGGCGGCTGGCGAGATTGCAGATATTTGCCAATCACAAGCACCAGCAAGGCGCCGCCGATGGCTGCGCCGTAGCTCCACAAGCCCGACTCTGGAAGATAGCCCTTAACGGCAGGATCTGTCCAGGCCATCTGGCCGGCGATCCAGCCCAGCAGCATGGCGCCCAGCGTGATGACGATGGGGAAACGCTCCATGAGCTTGAGCACAAAGGTGCTGCCCCAGACGATGATGGGAATGCTGACCAAGAGACCGAAGATGACCAGCGGCAGCTGATGGCCTTCGCCTGCGCCTTGCGCTGCACCGGCAATCGCCAGCACGTTGTCCACGCTCATCACGAGGTCGGCAATGATCACGGTCTTGACCGCGCCCCAGAGCTTGTCGCTCGAGCTGATGTTGTGGTCGCCCTCGCCTTCAGGCTGCAGGAGTTTGACGCCGATCCACAGCAGCAAGACGGCGCCCACCAACTTGAGGTAAGGCACAGACAGCAAGGCCAGCGCAAATGCGATCAAGATGACGCGCAAAACAATGGCGCCAGCAGTGCCATAAATGATGCCTTGGGTACGCTGCTTGGGCGGCAGGTTGCGGCACGCCAGGGCGATAACCACCGCGTTGTCGCCACCCAGCAGGATGTCGATCATGATGATCTGGCCGACGGCAAGCCAGAAGCTTGCCTGCATGAACTCTTCCATGGAAATCCTTGAGACTTGAAAATCAAAAAGACCGATTGTCAATCAAGACAATCGGTCCGTCTGTTGTGGCTAACCGCAGGTACCTGCTGCTAGCCGGCTGAAAACCCGGCGCTTAGAGCAGAGCTTTGAGCAGTTTGGCCATCTCGGATGGGTTGCGCGTGACTGTGAAACCGCAGGCTTCCATGATGGCCAGCTTGGCATCCGCCGTGTCGGCGCCACCAGAGATCAGCGCACCAGCGTGGCCCATGCGTTTGCCGGCAGGTGCCGTCACGCCAGCGATGAAACCGACGATGGGCTTCTTCATGTTGGCCTTGCACCACTCAGCGGCTTCAGCTTCGTCCGGTCCACCGATCTCGCCAATCATGATGACGGCGTCGGTATCTGGATCTTCGTTGAAAGCGCGCATCACGTCGATGTGCTTCAGACCATTGATCGGGTCGCCACCAATGCCGACAGCGCTGGACTGACCCAGGCCGATTTCGGTCAGCTGAGCCACGGCTTCATAAGTCAGCGTGCCGGAGCGCGAGACCACGCCGATGCGACCCTTGCGGTGAATGTGACCGGGCATGATGCCGATCTTGATTTCTTCAGGGGTGATCAAACCCGGGCAGTTGGGGCCGAGCAGCAGCGTGCGCTTGCCGCCAGCGGCTTCCTTGGCCTTCATGCGGTTGCGCACTTCCAGCATGTCCTTGACGGGAATGCCTTCGGTGATGCAAATGGCCAGGTCGAGGTTGGCTTCAACCGCTTCCCAGATGGCGGCTGCAGCGCCAGCGGGCGGCACGTAGATCACGGAAACAGTGGCGCCGGTGGCCTGGGCGGCCTCGGTCACGTTGGCGTAAATCGGGATGCCTTCGAAGTCTTCGCCGGCTTTCTTCGGGTTCACACCGGCGACAAAGGCGTTCTTGCCATTGGCGTACTCGCGGCACATGCGCGTGTGGAACTGGCCGGTCTTGCCCGTGATGCCTTGGGTGATGACTTTGGTGTCTTTATTGATGTAGATGGACATGGTTTTCCTAATCGGTAGACGTGGGGCCGGGCTTACTTGACGGCGGCGACGATCTTCGTCGCGGCTTCGGCCATCGTGTCTGCAGCAATGATGGGCAGGCCAGACTCGGCCAGCATCTTCTTGCCCAGGTCTTCGTTGGTGCCCTTCATGCGCACGACCAGCGGAACCGACAGGTTCACGGCCTTGCAGGCGGCAATCACGCCGTCGGCAATGGTGTCGCACTTCATGATGCCGCCGAAGATGTTGACCAGGATGCCTTTGACGTCCGGGTTCTTCAGCATGATCTTGAAGGCTTCGGTCACCTTCTCGGCGGTAGCGCCACCGCCCACGTCCAGGAAGTTGGCTGGCTCGCCGCCGAACAGCTTGATGGTGTCCATGGTGGCCATGGCCAGGCCCGCGCCGTTCACCAGGCAGCCGATGTTGCCATCGAGGCTGATGTAGGCCAGGTCGAACTTGGAGGCTTCCACTTCGGCCGGATCTTCTTCGTCCAGGTCGCGGAAGGCGACGATTTCTGGGTGGCGGAACAGGGCGTTGGCGTCAAAGTTGAACTTCGCGTCCAGGGCCATCAGGTTGCCCTTGGAGTCGCAGTTCAGCGGGTTGATTTCCACCAGCGACGCGTCGGTTTCCATGTAGCACTTGTAGATCTTGGCGAAGATGTCTACGGCTTGGTCAACGGAAGCACCAGTCAGGCCAATGGCGGCGGCCACTTTGCGGCTTTGCGCTTCGGTGATGCCAGCGATGGGGTCGATCATCTCGGTGATGATCTTCTCGGGCGTGGAGTGGGCCACTTCCTCGATGTCCATGCCGCCTTCGCTCGAAGCGATCAGGGCGACCTTCTGGGTGGCGCGGTCGGTCACCAGCGACACATACAGTTCGTTCTTGATGTCGGCGCCGTCTTCGATGTAGAGGCGGCGAACCTTCTGGCCTTCAGGGCCGGTCTGGTGCGTCTTGAGCTGCATGCCCAGGATTTCGCCAGCAATGCGCTTGACGTCTTCAATGGTCTTGGCGACCTTGACGCCGCCGCCCTTGCCACGGCCACCCGCGTGGATCTGCGCCTTGACAACCCACACCGGGCCGCCGAGTTTCTGTGCTGCCTCAACGGCTTCCTGCACTGTGAAGGCAGGGATACCGCGTGGGATTGGCACGCCGAAATTGCGCAAGATTTCCTTGCCTTGGTATTCGTGAATTTTCATGAAAGATTTCCAGAATCGGTGAAGGGGGCCCGCCGGCGGGGCTGCTGGACACAACAGCGCAGAACTGTATCATGCTGCGACGCACCAAAATTGCGCCTAACTTACGCGTTCAGCCCAGGAAAAAGACAGCATGGCCCAGGTTTTCATTGACGGCGAGGCAGGCACGACCGGCCTGCAAATTCGGGAGCGCCTGCAAGGCATGGCCGGCGTGGCAGTGATCAGCATCGCACCGGAAGAACGCAAAAATCCCGAAGCCAAGCGCGCCCTGATGGCGCAAGCCGACGTCGTGATCTTGTGCCTGCACGATGACGCAGCGCGCGAATCGGTCGCGATGGTCGATGACATTGCAGCCAAAAGCGCGCAAACGGGGTCAAAAGCACCCAAAATCATTGACGCCTCCACGGCGCATCGCACCGCGCCAGGCTGGGTTTACGGCTTTCCCGAACTCGCTCCCGGCCAGAAAGAGGCGGTGGCGCGGGCCAGCCGTGTCTCCAACCCCGGTTGCTACGCCACCGGCGCCATCGCCCTGATTCGACCGCTGGTGGACGCCGGCTTGCTGCCCGCAGATTTCCCGATTTCGCTGCCGTCGGTCAGTGGCTATTCCGGCGGCGGCCGCAGCATGATCGAAGCCTATGAAGCCGGCAGCGCGCCGCCTTTCGAGGTCTATGGCCTGGGCCTTGCGCACAAGCACGTCGCTGAAATCATGCGTTACACGGGCCTGAGCCGCCGGCCGATCTTCATTCCATCGGTCAGCAACTTTGCCCAAGGCATGCTGGTGCAATTGCCCCTGCATCTTGACCTCCTGCCCGGCAAGCCGGCTGCGGCCGACCTTGAAAAGGCGCTGGCCGCTCACTACGCGGGCAGCGAGTGGGTGTCGGTCGAGCCAGCCGACGCCTCGGGCAAGCTGGACGCCACAGCGCTTGCCAACACCAACAAGATGGAGCTGCGCGTTTACGGCAACACCGAACACCGCCACGCGGTGCTGATCGCGCGGCTGGACAACCTCGGCAAAGGTGCTTCGGGCGCCGCTGTGCAAAACCTGCGCTTGATGCTGGGGCTCTAAAGGACCAAGGTCCTTAGAGGTACTAAGGGCTTTAGCGCCTCAAGGGGTGGCCGCATACAATCCACCGCTTCTTTGAGCGGCCCCGGCCGGGCTTTCACGCCTTGGCCTGGATGCTTTGGTTTTATTTTTTGTCAATTTGTGGAGTTGCCCCGTGTTTATCTCTTCTGCCTTTGCCCAGACCGCTCCAGCCGCCGCAGCCGGTGGCGACATGATGTCCACCCTGACCAGCATGCTGCCACTGGTGCTGATGTTCGTGGTGCTGTATTTCGTCATGATCCGCCCGCAAATGAAGAAGCAAAAAGAGCATCGCGCCATGATCGACGCGCTGGCCAAGGGCGATGAAGTTGCCACCGCTGGCGGCCTGCTGGGCAAAGTCACGCGCCTGGGCGAAGGCTTCATGAGCATGGAAATCGCCAATGGCGTGGAAGTCCAGATCCAGCGCAGCGCTGTGGTCCAGGTCCTGCCAAAAGGCACCATCAAGTAAGCAACTCAGTCAAGCAACGCCGGCCCCCGCGGTCGGCGTCAAGCAGCGGCAGCCCCGGGCATGGCGGCACCGCCCCCACTGCCCCCTCCCTCAAAGCACTCCCCATGAATCGTTACCCGGTCTGGAAATACGCGATCCTCTTGGTCGCCTTGCTGGTCGCAGCGCTGTACACCTTGCCCAACTTCTTTGGTGAAGCGCCGGCCGTGCAGGTCTCCAGCCTCAAGACCGCCGTCAAGGTGGACGCAGCCACCGTGGCCCGGGTCGAGCAAGCCTTGAAAGATGCCGGCGTGGTAGCCGATCAAGTCAGTCTGGACGGCACGTCCGTGCGGGCGCGCTTTGCCAACACCGACAGTCAGCTCAAGGCCAAGGACGCGATTCAAAAAGCCCTGGTGCCCGACCCGACCGATGCGCCCTACATCGTGGCGCTGAACCTGCTGTCACGCTCACCCGACTGGTTGACCGCCCTGGGCGCCAAGCCCATGTATCTGGGCCTGGACTTGCGTGGCGGCGTGCACTTCATGCTGCAAGTGGACATGCAGGCTGCGCTCACCAAAAAGGCCGAGTCCCTGGGCGGCGACCTGCGCCTGGTGATGCGCGAGAAAAATATCCGCCACGGCGGCATTTCGCGCAACGGCCAGCAAGTCGAGATTCGCCTGCGTGACGAAGCGACTTTGGAAGCCACGCGCAACCTGATTCAAGACCAGTTCCCCGACCTGCAAGCTGCCAGTGCGCCCGATGCGGGCGAGTTCAAGCTGACCGCCGTCATCAAGCCTGAAGCGGCGCGGCGCGTGCAAGAACAAGCGCTCAAGCAAAACATCGTCACGCTGCACAACCGGATCAACGAGCTGGGCGTCGCCGAGCCGGTGATTCAGCAGCAGGGCCTGGACCGCATCGTGGTGCAGCTGCCCGGCGTGCAAGACACCGCCAAGGCCAAGGACATTCTGGGCCGCACCGCGACGCTGGAAATGCGCCTGGTGGACGACAGCGCCGAGGCCCGTGCGGCCGAGAGCGGCGGTATCGTGCCCTTCGGCTCGGAGCGTTTTTTAGAGCGTGACGGCCGCCCCGTGATCGTGAAAAAACAGGTCATCCTGACGGGTGAAAGCCTGACCGACGCGCAGCCTGGCTTTGACTCGCAAAGCCAGCAGCCCAAGGTGGACCTGACCGTGGACGCCAAGGGCGGCCGCATCATGCGCGACGTCAGCCGCGAAAACGTGAAAAAGCGCATGGCCATTTTGCTGTTTGAAAAGGGCAAGGGCGAAGTGCTGACCGCGCCTGTGATTCAAAGTGAGCTGGGCAACCGCTTTCAGATTTCCGGCTCCATGACCGTGACCGAAGCCAACGACCTGGCGCTGCTGTTGCGCGCTGGCTCACTGGCAGCGCCCATGGACATCATCGAAGAGCGCACCATCGGCCCGAGCCTGGGTGCCGACAACATTGCCAAGGGCTTTTCCAGCGTGACCTGGGGCTTCCTGGTCATCGTGGCGTTCATGGCGATTTACTACATGCTGTTTGGCCTGTTCTCAGGCTTGGCGCTGGCCGTGAATTTGCTGCTGCTGGTCGCAGTGCTGTCGATGCTGCAAGCCACCTTGACCCTGCCGGGTATGGCCGCCATTGCGCTGGCCCTGGGCATGGCGATTGACTCGAACGTGCTGATCAATGAGCGCGTGCGTGAAGAGTTGCGTGGCGGTGCCTCACCGCAGGCGGCCATCCAGATTGGTTACGACCGCGCCTGGGCCACCATCTTTGACTCCAACATCACGACGCTGATCGCGGGCCTGGCGCTGCTGGCCTTCGGCTCCGGTCCAGTGCGGGGCTTTGCCGTGGTGCACTGCATCGGCATTTTGACCAGCATGTTCTCGGCCGTGTTCTTCTCGCGTGGCCTGGTGAACTTCTGGTACGGACGGCAGAAAAAACTCAAATCCGTCTCGATCGGCACCATCTGGCGCAGCGAGCCAGCGACCCAGCCGGATGCCAAGTCGGACAGCAAGTCGCTGCCCTCGGCTTGACCCCCGCCTGATCCGTATCCCACAGACAAGTCAGAAAAGAGCGCGCCATGGAGTTTTTCAAGATCAAGAAGGACATACCGTTCATGCGGCATGCCCTCGTCTTCAATATCATTTCCTTTGTCACTTTTGCGCTGGCGGTGTTCTTCCTGATCACGCGCGGGCTGCACCTGTCGGTCGAGTTCACGGGCGGCACGCTGATGGAAGTCAGCTACACCCAGGCAGCTGACATCGGCAAGGTGCGCGGCACGGTGGCCGGCCTGGGCTTTAGCGACGTACAGGTGCAAAGCTTTGGCAGCGCGCGCGACGTGATGATCCGCCTGCCGGTGCAAAAGGGCGTGACCACGGCCCAGCAAAGTGACCGTGTGCTGGCCGCCCTCAAGACGGACGACCCGCAAGTCACGCTGCGCCGCACTGAATTCGTTGGCCCCCAGGTCGGTGAAGAGCTGGCGCAAGACGGTATCAAGGCCCTGGCCATGGTGATCATCGGCATCATGATTTACCTGGCGATCCGCTTTGAGTGGAAGTACGCGGTGGCCGCGATCATCGCCAACTTGCATGACGTGATCATCATCCTGGGCTTTTTTGCGTTCTTCCAGTGGGAGTTTTCGTTGGCGGTGCTGGCGGCGGTGCTGGCGGTGCTGGGTTATTCGGTCAACGAATCCGTCGTGATCTTTGACCGGATCCGCGAGAATTTCCGGCGCCTGCGCAAGATGCCGACCACGGCCATCATCGACAACGCCATCACCTCGACCATCAGTCGCACCATCATCACGCACGGCTCAACGCAGATCATGGTGCTGTCCATGCTGCTGTTCGGTGGGCCCACCCTGCATTACTTTGCGATGGCGCTGACCATCGGCATCTGCTTCGGAATTTACTCCTCGGTGTTCGTGGCCGCAGCCATTGCCATGTGGCTGGGGATCAAGCGCGAAGACCTGATCAAGGTCGGCAAGAAAGACGAAGACCCGAACGACCCGAACGCGGGCGCCACCGTCTGAGCGCCTTGTTCTGAGAATGCAAAAAGCCCGGCATGCCGGGCTTTTTGCATTGGAGGGCTTACGCCGCTGTCAGTGTGCGACGCGACCTTCGCTTTCGTCGCACAACTCGTCAAGCACGAGCGCATCCGGCTCAGCGCCCACGCTCCAGTACACCATGAGCACGATGATCTTGAGGTCGTCCAGAGACAAGGGCTCGCCGGGCGCCGCCATGGCGCGATCCATGACGATCTCGCGCATGTGCGGTGGCAACACGCCAGCCGACTCCAAAAAGCTGACGAAACCCAAGGACTCTGCGCCCAGGTGATCTTGCTCGGCGACGGAATACACGCGCAGGCTGTCAACTGACTGCGGCAAGGCCGGCGCGGCAGAGATCTCACTGACGGCCAGTGTCGGCGGCGCCATCTTGAGCGCATCTTTCGCCGTGTCGATCTTGATCGAAGCGCCGCGGCTTCCGCGCGCAGCCACTTGCAAACCGCCCAGCCAGATCAAGGCGGCCTCGATCTCTTCGGGCTCGAAACCCGCTGCCGACAGCTTGCGGCCCAGCTGCCGCGGTTCAGGGCAAGCGTCACCTTGCCAGTAGTTCTCGTAGACGTACACCAAGACTTCAAACATGGCTTCAATATAACGCAGATGAACTCGCCGCTACGCCGTTTTGCCGCCTTAATCAGGGCTGATGCGCATGAACAAGCCGCCGGGCAAGCGCGCAATGGCGCCGTCCATTTCCAGACCCAGCAATTGCGTTTGCAACTGCGCCGTGGACCAGCCGGTGCGGGCCTGGATCGCGTCCAGGCTGCTGGCCTCATAGCCCAGTGCCTGCAGCAAGGTCCTTGATTCTGGGCTGACCGCAAGGCTTAACCGCTGAAGCTCATCTTCTTCACGAATCCTGACTGGCTGATCTTCAGCGCTTGCGCTAGGCAATAGGGGCGGCAACAGAGACAACTGAACGCGCAGCTCTTCCAGCACGTCTTGCGCCGACTCCACCAGCTTGGCGCCTTGCCGGATAAGCAAGTGACAGCCGCGCGACTGCTGGGACTGGATGGAGCCGGGAATGGCAAACACCTCCTTGCCCTGCTCGGCGGCCAGCCGCGCCGTGATGAGCGAGCCCGATTGCAGCGCGGCCTCGACCACCAGCGTGCCCAGGCTCAGGCCCGAGATGATGCGGTTGCGCCGCGGAAAGTTGGCGTTCAACGGCGGCGTGCCCAGGGGAAATTCGCTCATCAGCAAGCCTTGTTCGGCAATGCGGTGCGCCAACGCCAGATGTTTTTTGGGATAGACCCGGTCCAGTCCGGTACCCACCACCGCGATGGTCGGGCTGCCGCCCTGCAGCGCACCGTCGTGTGCGGCGCCATCCACGCCCAGCGCCAGCCCCGACACCACGCAAAAGCCGGACTCGCTGAAGAAACGCGCAAATTGCCGGGCGTGAATCACGCCTTGCGGTGTCGGGTTGCGACTGCCCACGATAGCCAGGCAGGTCGTCCGAGCAAAGGCGTCAGGCATCCGCGCCAGGCTGCCCAGCAGGTACAGCATGAGCGGCGGGTCTTCGGTGTCCAGCAGGGCCTGCGGGTAGGCGGCGTCACCCAAGGTCAGCACGCAGCGGTCCGGGGCCGCCGCCAGCCAGGCCAGGGTGCGGTCGAGCTGCCCGGCCACTTCTTCGGGCTCGCTGGCCAATGCTTGTACCAAGCGAGGCGTGCCCAAGGCCGCCAAGCCTTGAGGCTCTTGCGCAAAGATGGCCTGCGGCGATGCGCAGGCCTTGAGCAGGTGCCGCGCGGTTTCGTTGCCCACGCCCGGCGTCAGCGTCAACCGCAGCCAGGCGCGCAACTCGTCAACATCCGGTTGGCTGTTGACGGTTTCGAGGTCGTGCATGGGGGCTCCTTGAGGTTGCACGCCATTTAACCGCCGAAGCCGAAAAAATAGTACGAAAGATTGCACCCATCAGGACAAGAACGAGATTCAAACAACCGGCGCATGCAGGCTTTACGCCCTAGCGCGCGACTTGACCGAAAATACAGCGCAAATGACGCTCCTGACCATTCTTCGCTACCCCGACCCGCGCCTGCACACCGTGGCCAAGCCCGTTGCCGCCGTGGACGCCCGCATCACCCAGCTGGTGAGCCATATGTTTGAAACCATGTACGACGCCGCTGGCATCGGCCTGGCCGCCACCCAAGTGGACGTGCATGAGCGCCTGATCGTGATTGACGTGAGCGAAAAACGCGACGAGCCGCTGGTGCTGATCAACCCCGAAATCGTCTGGGCCAGCGAGGAAAAGCGCCTGGGCGAAGAAGGTTGCCTGTCCGTGCCCGGCATTTACGACGGCGTGGAGCGCTCCACCGCCATCAAGGTGCAGGCGCTCAACCTCGAAGGCCAAATGCAAACCCACGCCGCCGAAGGCATGCTGGCTGTGTGCATTCAGCACGAGATGGACCACCTGATGGGCAAGGTCTTTGTCGAATACTTGTCGCCGCTCAAGCGCAACCGCATCAAGACCAAGCTGGTCAAGCAGCTCAAAGACGAAGAGCGCGACAGCAAAGACAGCCGCGCCAGCTTCAGCCGTTAAGCGCGCATCCTCATGCGCGTCATCTTTGCAGGCACTCCTGAATTCGCCCGTGTGGCGCTGGCCCGGCTGCATGCGGCCGGCGTTGAAATCCCCTTGGTGTTGACCCAGCCCGACCGGCCCGCCGGTCGTGGGCTGAAGCTGCAAGCCTCGGCCGTCAAGCAGTGGGCTCAAACGCAGGGCATCGCCGTGGCGCAACCGCGCAGCTTGCGGCTGGACGGCAAGTACCCGGACGACGCGGCGGCGGCCCAAGCGCAAATCGCGGCGGCGCGGGCCGACGTGATGGTGGTCGCAGCCTACGGTTTGATCTTGCCGCAATGGGTGCTGGACGCACCGCGCCTGGGCTGCCTGAACATCCACGCTTCACTGCTGCCACGCTGGCGGGGCGCCGCGCCGATTCACCGCGCCATTGAAGCCGGTGACGCACAGACCGGTGTGACCATCATGCAGATGGACGCGGGCCTGGACACCGGCGACATGCTGTTGACTGAAGGCTGCGCCATTGGCTCGGCGGACACCACCGGCAGCTTGCACGATACGCTGGCCGACCTGGGCGGGCGGATGATCGTCGAAGCGCTTGAACTCGCTGCATGCGGCGGCTTGAAGCCCATCGCGCAACCCAGCCAAGGCGTGACTTACGCCCACAAGATTGAAAAGCACGAAGCCGCGCTGGACTGGACGCTGCCAGCCGAAGTGCTGGCGCGCCGCGTGCGCGCCTTCAACCCATTTCCCGGTGCTTTCAGCGTGTTGAGCAAGGACACGGTGAAGATCTGGCGTGCAGAAGCTCTGCCAACGCTGCCCGCGCTGGCAGATGCGGTGCCGGCCGGCACGCAGCCCGGCCAGGTTTTGCATGCCAGCGCCGACGGCATTGATGTGCTGACGGGCACAGGCGTACTGCGCTTGCAGCAACTGCAAAAGCCCGGCGGAAAACCCATGGCAGTGGCTGACTTTTTGCGCGGCTTTGACTTAGCGCCGGGCGCTGTCTTTGGCGCGGGTTCGGACACGGCAACACCCGCCAGCCAGGATTCCCCATGAGCGCACCCGCGCTCTGGCGCCATCCTGAATTTCGCATCGGCATTCGCGAGGCAGCGGCCGTCGCGCCGGGGCTCGCGGCCTGGGGCCTCATGACAGGCGTGGCCATGATGAAGTCGGGCCTGAGCTTGGTCGAGGTGCTGGCCATGGGCCTGTTTGTGTACGCCGGCAGTTCGCAACTGGCGGCGCTCCCGCTCCTGACGGCGGGCGCGCCCATGTGGGTGGTGCTGGCCACGTCCTTGTGCGTCAACTTGCGCTTCATGGTCTTCAGCGTTCACTTGCGCGCTTATTTGATGCACCAGCCTCTGTGGCGGCGCCTCATCAGCGGCTACCTCACCACCGACATGACGTATGTGATGTTCACCAAGCGCTTTGCCCACCCGGCCAGTGACGACGCCGGCCGCCGCGCCGAAGAAGCCTGGCTGGCCGGCAATTGCGCCTTGACCTGGGTGAGCTGGATGCTGGCCAGCTTTGTCGGCATGGCGCTGGCCAATGCGATTCCACAGGCCTGGGGCCTGGGCTTTGCCGGCATCCTGGCGCTGCTGGGCATCATGAGTTCGCTGGCCAGCACGCGCCTGCGCGTGGTGTCGGCGGCAGTCGCCGGTGCAGCGGCAGTGGCAGCCTATGCCCTGCCGCTCAAGCTGAACATTCTGGTGGGCATTGCCGCGGCCGTGGCGGTGTGCATGGTGCTGGACAAAACCCGACGCCTGCATGCCAAGACTCAAACGAGCAGCCCAAAGGCCGCGCCATGAACACGCTCCACGCCGTCAACCAAAGCGATGTCTACACGCTGCTCACGATCGCCGGCATGACCGCGCTGAGCGTGCTGACGCGCTGTTTCTTTTTCCTGTCGAGCAAGCCCTGGACCATGCCCAGCTGGTTGCAGCGCGGCCTGCATTACGCACCCATTGCTGCGCTGGCCGCCGTCATCGTGCCCGAGATGGTGATGACGCAAGGGCAGCTCATCAGCACGTGGCAGGACGCACGGCTGTTTGCTGTCGCAACAGGGCTGGCCTGGTATTACTGGCAACGCGGCGTGCTCGGCACCATCATCGCGGGCATGGCGGTTTACTTGCCGCTGCATGTCGGCCTGGGCTGGTAATCGTTCAGTCTCATCCGAACGCAGGCGCGCGATCGAAAACAGCGCCCTACAATTTGCCCGGCCCATTTTTTGAACTCTTTGCGCTGATCTGCGCATGACAAAACCCCCATGAACTTCATTCGTTTTTCTGATCTGTGCAGCAGCGGCCAAGTGGCCGGCAAACGCGTCTTTGTGCGCGCCGACATGAACGTGCCGCAAGACGACAGCGGCCGAATCACCGAAGACACGCGTATCCGGGCGTCACTGCCCGCCTTGCAGATGGCGCTGGACGCGGGCGCCGCCGTGATGGTGACATCGCATCTGGGCCGGCCGACAGAAGGCGCTTTCAAGCCCGCTGACTCACTGGCGCCCGTGGCCAAACGCATGGGTGAATTGATGGGGCGAGAAGTTCCGCTGGTCTCAAACTGGACGGGCAGCGTGGACGTCAAACCTGGCCAGTTGGTGATGCTGGAAAACTGCCGCCTGAACCCCGGCGAGAAAAAGAACGACGAAGCGCTGGCGCGCCAGATGGCAGCACTCTGCGACATCTTTGTGCATGACGCTTTTGGCACCGCCCACCGCGCCGAGGCCTCGACCTACGGCATCGCCCAGTACGCCAAGGTGGCCTCGGCCGGCCCGCTGCTGGCCGCTGAAATGGACGCGATTGCCAAGGCCCTGGCGGCTCCGCGCCGGCCTCTGGTGGCCATCGTGGCGGGCAGCAAGGTGTCGACCAAACTTACCATCTTGCAGGCGCTGGCCAGCAAGGTCGATGGCTTGATCGTGGGCGGCGGCATTGCCAACACCTTCATGCTGGCCGCTGGCCTGAAGATCGGCAAGAGCCTGGCCGAGCCTGACCTGCTGGCTGACGCCCGCGCCGTGATCGAGGCCATGAAGGCGCGTGGCGCCGAAGTGCCGATTCCGACCGACGTGGTGTGCGCCAAGACCTTTGCCGCCGACGCGGTGGCCACCGTCAAGCGCGCCAATGAGGTGGCTGACGACGACCTGATCCTGGACATCGGCCCAGAAACCACTGCACGCCTCGCCGCTCAACTCATGGCGGCCGGCACCATCGTCTGGAACGGCCCGGTGGGGGTGTTTGAATTTGATGCGTTTGCCAAAGGCACCGAAGGCATTGCCCGCGCCATTGCAGCCAGCCCCGCGTTTTCGATTGCCGGCGGAGGCGACACGCTCGCAGCCATTGCCAAGTACGGCATTGAAAAAGAGGTGGACTACATCTCGACGGGCGGCGGCGCGTTTTTGGAAGTGCTGGAAGGCAAAACCCTGCCGGCTTTTGAGATTTTGCAAAAGCGCGCGCAGGGCTGAGTCTTCACGCCATCAAGCACCTTCAGGCTTGATGGCCGCGCGTGCAATCACGGGTTGCCAGCGCGCTTGCTCGGCCTTGATGAAGGCGTCAAACTCAGCGCCCGTACCGCCCACGGCAATGGCCAGTTCCTGGCCCAGCTTTTCTTTGACGATGGTTCCGCGCGTGGCCTTGATGGCTTCTGCTTCGAGCTTGGCCACATTCGCCTTGGCCCACTTGCTGGGTGCCATCAGGCCGTACCACTGGGTCATCTCAAAACCTTTGTAGCCTTGCTCGGCCACGGTCGGCACATCGGGCATTTGCGCCAAGCGCTGCGAGGTGCCGGTGGCGATGCAGCGCAACTTGCCGGCCTTGATGAACGGCAGCAAGGCCGGTGCGCCGACCGAAGCAGCTTGCAATCGCCCAGCCATCAGGTCCGTCAACATGGGGCCGGTGCCGCGGTAAGGCACGTGCAGCATGAAGGTGCCGCTGGCCATCTTGAGGTATTCAAACGCCAGGTGGCCGGCGCTGCCGTTGCCCGCCGAGCCGTAGTTCAACTGGCCGGGCTTGCTCTTGGCGTAGGCCACGAATTCCTTGAGGTTCTTCACCGGCAAGTCAGGGTGCACCACGTACAAGCTCGGAACTTTGGCCACCAGCGTGATGGGCGTGAAGTCGCGGGCAGCGTCGTAGGGCAGCTTGGCGAAGATGTAGGGATTCACCGCCAACGTGCCGATGTGGCCGAGCACCAAGGTGTGCTCGTCGTTGCTGTTGGCCACTTCTTGCATGGCGATGTTGCCGGCCGCGCCCGGCTTGTTGTCAACAAACACGTTCCGGCCCATGGTCTTGGCCATCTCGCCCGCAACCGCACGCGCCACGATTTCAGAGCTGCCGCCAGGCGCGAAAGGCACGACCAGGCGCAAAGGTTTGCTGGGCCAGGCGGCTTGTGCATGCGCGCCAGGAAGCCAGAGGCTGCTGGCAGCGGCGCCGCCGGCCATGAGCCATTGGCGGCGATTGAGTTCGGTGAGGTTCATGGGGGTGTCTCCAGTGTTGAGTTTTCGCCGCGCATGATCTCAGATTTGTCACGGCCCGGTCAAAAGATCTGTCGCCCGCGTTACGGTAGGGCCGCCGGTTCAAGTCGCCAAGGCCGTCGAGGCCTGCGCCGCAGGCAGGTTGCCGCGTACCGGGCTCGTCATTCGGCCCTGGAAGTCCGTCCAGCATTCACGGCTGAAGTCATACAGCTTGCAGGCGCGTGCTGTTTGAAAGTACCAGCGCCAGGAAAAGCGCTGCACGATGATGCGGCCGGGCAGCATGTCCTCAAGCTTGGCCTGCGCTTGCTTGAGGCGGTACAGCGGAATGCTCATGTCCACGTGGTGGGCGGTGTGCTCCATGATGTGGTGCATGAGCGCGCCAATGTTGAAAGGGAAGGTCAGGTGCACCGTCGTGGAAACAAAGGGGGCGGCGGCTGTCCAGGCGGCCTTGTTGTCATGCCAGGACACCTTGACGTGCGTATGGTGCACGTAGACGACGAAGCCGATCATGCTGCACCAGAACAAAAAGGGCGCGAGCACACCAGTGGCCAAAAGCAACCAGGGCGACTGGCCCGTGACCCACGCGGCGGCGGCAATAGCGGCAACCCAGAGAACGCCGAAGGTGGCCACCAGCGCGCTGTCCTGAGTGAAGATCGCGCGGCGAGTCGGCATATGTTGGCGGTTGGGAAAGAACTCGCGCTTCCACCAGATCTCGACCAGGTAATAAAGCCCCGGACACCAGCCACTGCGGTACAGCTTTTGCAGGGCTCGCTGCACGGGGGACAGCGCGGCGAACTCTTGCGCACTCAGCGGCGCCCACACAAAGTCCACGCCTTTGAGGTTGGTGTAGCCGTGGTGCACCACGTTGTGTCCGGTGTCCCAAAGGCTGTAGGGCGTGAGTGATGGCAAAAAAGCAAGGCGGGCCAGCACTTTGTTGAGGCCGCGATGCGCCGTCAGGCTCTGGTGGCAGGCATCGTGACCAATGATGAACAGCCGGCCGGTGACGAAACCTGCCGCCAGGCCGCAGAGCAGCTTGGCCCAGGCGGGTTCAAGCCACACCGTCCCGGCAATCAGCGCGAAAAAGAGGGCGTAATCGACGGCCAACAGCAGCAAGGCGCGCAGCGTACTTTTTTCAACCAAGGGCGTCAGCCAGGCGCGAATGACCTTGCGGTGCGGCATGGGCTGATGCAGGCTGATGGCTGTGGCTTTAGAAGCAGAAATCGATTGAAGTGAAGTCGTCAGTGGCATGAATATCCGCAGGGGAGCGGCGCTCTAAAAACATGAAATCAGTCTAGGCCAAGCCCCGCAGTCCGCCATTGACGAGGATCAAGAGCTTGAACAGGCTTGGACTTGATGTGCGGTAACGACTTGGTAACTCGGTCGTGTCAGAATGGAAACTAAATTACAAGGAGACATTTGCATGCCCAGTCGCGCCACCAAGATCGTTGCCACCCTCGGCCCCGCCTCCAACGAGCTGGCCATGCTCGAAAAATTGATCACCGCCGGTGTCAACGTGGTGCGTTTGAACTTCAGCCACGGCAAAGCCGAAGACCACATCAAACTGGCCGGCCTGGTGCGTCAAGCCTCCCAAAAAACCGGCCGCGAAGTGGCCATCATGGCCGACCTGCAAGGCCCCAAGATTCGCGTCGGCAAATTTGCCGAGGGCAAGGTGCAGCTGGTGCCCGGCGAAAAATTCGTGCTGGACGCCTCGCGCACGGCCCCTGGCGACATCAAGGGCGTGGGCCTGGACTACAAGGAACTGCCACGCGACGTGAGGGCCGGCGACGTGCTGCTGCTCAACGACGGCCTGATTGTGTTGACGGTAGACGCCGTGCGCGGCGAAGAGGTGCTGACCACCGTCAAGCTGGGCGGCGAGCTGTCCAACAACAAGGGCATCAACAAACAAGGCGGCGGCCTCACGGCCCCCGCGCTCACGGCTAAGGACATGGAAGACATCAAGACGGCCATGAGTTTTCAGGCCGACTACGTGGCGGTGAGCTTTCCTAAAAACGCGACCGACATGGAAATGGCCCGCCAGCTGTGCAACGTGGCCGCAGCACCCTTCAAACACAAGCCTGGTCTGATTGCCAAGATCGAGCGCGCCGAAGCCGTCCCGCGCCTGGAAGAAATCCTGCACGTGAGCGACGGCATCATGGTGGCCCGCGGCGACCTGGCTGTTGAAGTTGGTAACGCGGCTGTACCCGCGCTGCAAAAGCGCATGATCAAGCTGGCTCGCGCCATGGACAAGCTGGTCATCACGGCCACGCAGATGATGGAAAGCATGATCGTCAACCCTGTGCCCACGCGCGCCGAGGTGAGCGACGTGGCCAACGCCGTGCTCGACGGCACCGACGCCGTGATGCTGAGCGCCGAAACGGCTGCCGGCAAGTTCCCGCTGGAGACGGTCGAGGAAATGGCCAAGATCTGTATGGAGGCTGAAAAGGCCGAGTACCGCGAGCTCGACGGCGACTTCAGCGGCAAGACCTTTTCCCGGATTGACCAGTCGATTGCCATGGGCGCGCTGTTCACGGCGCATCATCTGGGCGCCAAGGCCATCGTGGCGCTGACCGACAGTGGCTCCACGCCACTGTGGATGAGCCGCCACGACATTCGGGTGCCCATTTACGCGCTGACGCCGCGCCTGGCCACGCAGCGCAAGATGGCGCTGTACCGCAACGTGCGTCCGCTCCTGATGGACACCAGCATTGACCGCGACACCGCGCTGGACCAGGCGGAAGGCCATTTGCTGCGCCGGAACATCGTGCAAAGCGGAGACGTTTATGCCATCACCTGCGGCGAGCCCATGGGTGCGCCGGGTGGCACCAACATGCTGAAAATCTGCCGGGTGGCCTGAGCTTTTTGACGCTCTGGCGCCGACAACGGGCTGACGCTCGACTGACACCGTCTGGAGACAGTTGCGCTAAGGCCAGCCCTGAGGTGACGACTAAAATCTCTGGTTACCAACCGGTTACCAACGTCCACTCATTCACCTCAGGGGAATTTATCCATGGCCCTCGTCTCCATGCGCGAGCTGCTCGATCACGCCGCTGTCAACGGCTACGGCATCCCGGCATTCAACGTCAACAACCTCGAACAGGTCCAGGCCGTCATGCAAGCGGCTGACGAAGTCGGCGCCCCGGTCATCCTGCAAGCCAGCGCTGGCGCCCGCAAATACGCCGGCGAGCCTTTCATCAAGCACCTGATCCAGGCGGCCGCCGAGCAGTGGCCGCATATCCCGCTGGTCATGCACCAGGACCACGCCACCAGCCCCAAGATCTGCCAAGGCGCGCTCGATCTCGGCTTTGGCTCGGTCATGATGGACGGCTCCTTGATGGAAGACGGCAAGACCCCGGCCGACTTTGAGTACAACCTCAATGTCACGCGCACCGTGGTGGAAATGGCCCACAAAATCGGCGCCACCGTTGAAGGTGAATTGGGTTGCCTGGGCAACCTGGAAACCGGCGACGCGGGTGAAGAAGACGGTATTGGCGCCGTCGGCAAGCTCGACCACAGCCAGATGCTGACCGACCCGGAAGAAGCCGCGATTTTCGTCAAGGCCACGCAGCTCGACGCGCTGGCCATTGCCATTGGCACCAGCCACGGCGCGTACAAATTCAGCCGCAAGCCCACGGGCGACATCTTGGCCATCAGCCGCGTGAAAGAAATCCACGCCCGTATTCCCAACACCCACCTGGTCATGCACGGCTCGTCCAGCGTGCCGCAAGACCTGCTGGCCCAGATCAATCAATTCGGCGGCAACATGAAGGAAACCTACGGCGTACCGGTCGAAGAGATCCAGGAAGCCATCAAGTTTGGCGTGCGCAAGATCAACATCGACACCGACATCCGCCTGGCCATGACCGCCGCGGTGCGCCAGTTCCTGGCCGAGAACCCTGGCAAATTCGACGCGCGTGAATGGCTTAAGCCTGCCCGCGCCGCTGCGCAGGCCATTTGCAAGCAGCGCTACCTTCAGTTCGGCTGCGAAGGCCAGGGCGCCAAGATCCAGGGCCACAGTCTGAGCGTCATGGCGACCAAGTACGCCAAGGGCGAGCTGGCTCAAGTCGTGCATTAAGACTGAAGCCTGGCTGCAGCGATGCGGCCGGGCTGCTGTACGGAATTGGGAACGGGGATAATCTGTTTTCAAATCACCTCACTTGCCCGCACCCCGCGGGCATTTTTCTGACCGACTGCCATGACGACCCAAGCGACCACTGCGCTACACACCTCCAACATCACCTCGCTGCCGCTCCTGGCGCGCGGCAAGGTGCGTGACAACTACGCCGTGGGCAGTGACAGGCTGCTGATGGTGGCCAGCGACAGGCTCAGCGCTTTTGACGTGATCCTGGGCGAGCCCATTCCTGGCAAGGGCGCCCTGCTAACGCAAATGGCTCTGTTCTGGTTCAGCAAGCTCGGTCACATCTGCCCCAACCATTTGACGGGCGAGCCGCCCGAGAGTGTTGTGACCGCGGCCGAGCTGCCGCAAGTGCGGGGCCGCGCCATGCTGGTCAAGCGCCTCAAACCCATTCCCGTCGAGGCCGTGGTGCGCGGTTATCTGGCCGGAAGCGGCTGGCAGGAATACCAGGCCACGCAATCGGTGTGCGGCGTGCCGCTGCCAGCCGGCTTGAAGAACGCCAGCAAGTTGCCCGAGCCCATCTTCACGCCAGCTGCCAAGGCCGAGGCGGGCGAGCATGACGAAAACATCAGCTACGAGCAGGTTGAAAAAGTCGTCGGCCCCGAGCTGGCCGCTGAGATCAAGCGCATCAGCATCGAGATTTACCAGACCGCAGCCGCCTTCGCGTTGAGCAAAGGCATCATCATTGCCGACACGAAGTTTGAGTTCGGCCTGGACGACGCCGGCACGCTGACCTTGATGGACGAGGTGCTGACACCGGACTCCTCGCGCTATTGGCCCATAGAAGGCTATGAGCAGGCCTTTGAAGAAGGCAAGAACCCGCCAAGCTACGACAAGCAATTCGTGCGCGACTGGCTTGAAGCCGTGCGCATCAACGGCAAGCCCTGGGACAAAACACCGCCCGCTCCAGCCCTGCCGCCTGAAGTGGCGCGCAAGACGGCTGAAAAATATAAAGAGGCGCTGACGCGGTTGACGGCTTGATTGGTTTTCCAACACAAAAAGCCCGCTGAACTCAGGTTCAGCGGGCTTTTTGCTTGGGGCTGCTGCACTGGCTCCTGCGCACAGAGCCAAAACACAGACCTTATTTAGAACGTGTGGATCACACCCAGCGCGTAGGCATACACCTTGTTCGTGTCGTAGGTGGTCTCACCCAGGAGGAAATCGGCATACGCATAAGTGTTCTTGAGGATCTGGCGATTCACGAAGAACTCCAGGCCAGGCTTCTTGGTGTCCGTATTCTTGGCGTACTGCAAGCCGACGTTGAAGCCGGCAACCGGCGCAACCACACCAACCATCACGCCTGTGCCGCTGTCGAAGGTGACGGCGCCGTTGGCGTCCACATTGCGCACCAGCTTTTTGGCTCCGGAATAACTCACGGCCACTTTGGCCACGCCAAAATCGTAGGCAGCAGCGACAGAGCCAGAGGCTGCGCTGTCAATGAAAGGTTTTGTTTCGGCCGTGGCAGCCACGCTCAAGGCGCCCAGGGTGTAGGTCAATCCGAGCGATGCGGTCGGCCGAGCATTCGCGACGACTGGGTTTCCACCGCCATCGCGGACGATGCCCTGGTAGCCTGCTTGAGCTTTAAAGCCAGGGATCAATTCAGGTGCGATGTACTGAACAGAGCGGTCGCCCCGGCCAGCCTGGAGCAGGCCCAGATTCGCACCCACCGTCGCAGCGGAGGCCACGTTCGCGCCGCCGTTGAAGTCAAAACCGATCATGGTCTGAAAAGGCACGGAATCCTGCCTACCCACGCGGACTTCACCGAAATCACCAGAGAAGCCGACCCAGGCCTGGCGACCAAACAGCTGATCGCCCCTGGATTCGCCGTCGATATTGATGCCGCCTTCGAGCTGGAAATTACCCTTGACGCCGGAACCCAGGTCTGTCGTCCCCTTGAAGCCCAGACGGGTTGTGGAGTTGCCATTGAAGTCAACATTCGTTTGCGTGGCTGTCAGTTGATTCACAACGCCGGCATCGATCAGGCCGTAAATGGTCATTTGGGCTTGGGCAGCGCCGCCCATGGCCAGTAAAACAGCAGCCGGGATTAATTTCTTCATCATGGTGGATCTTTCAGTAAGTTGTTCCAAGCCCTGCAGCCGGCAGGCTCAATGCATGAGCTGTGAGCCACCATGGTAAAAATTATGCAAACCAAGGTCAACACAAATATCAAAATCTCGTTGGTTTTGTCACAAAAATGCGAATTAAAGTTAACAATCAAACTGCCGTATAAGAAGACCTGAAGCCCGGTTCATTCAAGCGCCCATGAAAAAGCCCGCCGTGTTTGCACACAGCGGGCTTTTTAGTTTGCAGCCCCTGTCATCAGGGGCAGGTCACGCGTCCGATCAGAACGTGTAGATCACGCCGATGGCGTAGGCGTCAGAAGAAGAGCCCTTCTTAGACACGAAGTCAGCGTAGGCGAAAGTGCCTTTCATGATTTCCTTGTTCAGGAAGACTTCAGTAGCGGCGGCTTTGGTGGCCGTGTTCTTGGCGTACTGGGTACCAATGTTGAAGCCGGCGACTGGCGCGACCACACCGATCATGTAGCCCTTGCCAGCAGAGCCGTCAACGGCCTTGCCGCCGGTGAAGGTGCCAGCAACCTTGGCCACGCCGAAGTCATAAGAGGCAGCCACGGAAGAGGTGTCATTGCCACCATCAGAAGCTTTGGACTCTGCAGCCGCAGCCAGGGCCAGCTTGTCGAGGGTGTAGGTAACGCCAACAGAGTTGGTGGCCTTGGCGCCTTTGTATTCCATCTGGTGGCCCACTTGCACGACAAAGCCGCTGACGGCAGGTGCGATGTACTGGACAGAACGGTTGCCACGGCCTTCGGTCAAGGCAACGGGTGGGTAGCGAAATGCGCTGGCCACGTTGGCATCACCGTTCAGGTTGAAGGGAACCATGGTCTGGTAAGGCACGGAATCTTGCGTACCGGCACGCACTTCACCGAAGCCACCAGCAACGCCAGCCCAGGCTTGACGGTTAAAAAAGGTGCCTTGCTTTTGCAATTGCGAAGTCACACCGGCTTCGAACTGGAAGGTGGCTTTCAGGCCAGCAGTCAGGTCTTGGTTGCCCTTCAGGCCAAACTTGGTGGTGGAGTTGCCGCCAGAGATCAGGTCAGGCTTGGCATCGAAGCCTTTGGAAAAAGCCACGTCGATGAGGCCGTAAGGGGTGACTTCAGCTTGGGCGGCGCCAGCCAGGGCGAGCAGAGCGGCAGCAGGGATCAGCTTTTTGAGCATCATGTGATTTCTTTCAGTAAGTTTGAGGTGGTTTCCGCCCCGGACTGCTCTGCTTCAAGCCCCCCAAATGGGTGCAGCCACCAACACGGGGATTAGGGCCGCACCAATCAAGTGCAAAAAGCTGAGCAAACTAGAACTTCGAGCGCAATCGTAGAAACCCTGAGAACCAAGGTCAACAAAAACTCCAGAAGAGTTGTTTTTTGTCACACTCTCGTCATTTGCAGAGGTTTCAACGCCTCGTAACAGAGCAATAAGCGCGCCAGTACAGCTGCCAGCAGACAGCTCAGGACTCAACTTCAGTTGAGCATCATGCTCAGCTTGCGCCTATACGCCGACACCAGCGCAGCCTGCGGGTCTTCTTGAACGGCCGTCTTGCCGACGACTTCAATGCCTGCCGGTGTCTTGCCGGAAGCTTCTGCACCAGTTTTGGGCTTGGGCGGCGAGAGCAGCTCCAAGATGGCGATGAAGGTCTTGCGCGGCACTTCGTCGCCCCACTTTTTGTCGCGCATGATGATTTCGAGCAGTTCATCCATGGCAGTGGTCCACTCACCTTCGCTCATCAGCACACGCGCTTTGGCCAGTCGCGTCTCAAAATCGCGCTTGTCCTTGGCGATGAGCTCGTCAAACTGCTCATAAGGCCATTGGCCGCGCGGGTCAGTGCTGACGAACTCCAGCGCCGCCAGCCAATGCTTGAGCGCTTCAAAACGCAGCTGCACCGGGATTTGCACCAGCGCGGGCGCCAGGGCTGACCTGGCTTCAGGCAACTGGCCCGTGCCAATAAGCAGCTTGACGTAGTCAAAGCGCGCCTCGTCATTGGCGGGATTCACCGCCAAGGCTTCAGCCAACTTGTCTTGCGCACTTTGCACATCGCCTTCGGCCAGCAGGGCCTGGGCTTCGTCGGCTTCAGTCAGGGCTTGCAAATCGTCTGCGCTGGGCAGGTGCTTGTCCAGAAATTCCTTGACCTTGCCTTCTGGCAGCGCCCCGGCAAAGCCATCGACCGGCCGGCCGCCGATCATCAGGATGCAGGTCGGGATGCTTTTGATGCCGAAGGCCGCGCCGAGTTGCTGCTCCTGGTCGGAGTCGATCTTCACCAGCTTGAAACGGCCTTCATATGCGGCCTCGACCTTCTCCAGGATGGGGCCGAGCGACTTGCAGGGGCCGCACCAGGGCGCCCAAAAATCGATCAGCACCGGCGTGCTCATGGAAGTGGCAATGACTTCTTGTTCAAAGTTGGCGAGGGTGACGTCAATCATGGGAGCGTTGGGATAAAGAAGAAAGTGCCAGAGGGCTTGAATATCGAGAGCAAAACGATAGCATGCGCCGCCCGCCCGTCGCTGGCAGGTTTGCAGCCCGGCCGCACGGCGCAGCCGCAGAGCCCAACGCTTAAAATCCGCCTCTTTCTCCCTGAAGCAGCCCACCTGCGCCGCCAACATGACCTCCACTCGCCCCGCCCCGTCCAGCTCCCTGGCCAACCCCGACCGCGTCACTATTGGCGTGGTGATGGGCTCCAACAGTGACTGGGACACCATGCAGCACGCGGTGCAGATTCTGGAATCGTTCGGCGTGGCTTATGAGGCACGCGTGATCTCGGCGCACCGCATGCCTGACGCGCTGTTCGCCTATGCCGAAAGCGCAGGTCCGCGCGGGCTGCAAGCCATCATTGCCGGCGCCGGTGGCGCGGCGCACTTGCCGGGCATGCTGGCCGCCAAGACCGCCGTGCCCGTGCTGGGCGTGCCGGTGGCCAGCAAGCATCTGCAGGGCGTGGACTCGCTGCACAGCATCGTGCAAATGCCCAAGGGCATTCCGGTGGCGACCTTTGCCATTGGCAATGCCGGCGCTGCCAATGCGGCGCTCTTTGCCGTCGCCATGCTGGCGCTGCACGACGCCAAGCTGGCTGAGCAGCTGCAAGTCTTTCGCGCCGAACAAACTGCCGCTGCCACCGCCATGACGCTGCCGCCGGTGGCTGCATGACGGCCAGCCTGAAACCCATCTTGCCCGGCGCCACCTTGGGCGTCATGGGCGGCGGGCAACTTGGCCGCATGTTTGTGCATTCAGCGCAGCGCCTGGGTTACTTCACCGCCGTGCTGGACGCTGATCCGCAAAGCCCGGCGGGGCGCGTCAGCCATCACCATATTCAAACCGGCTATGAAGACCCGGCCGGCCTGGCCCAACTGGCAGCCGTCAGCGCCGCCGTGACCACCGAGTTTGAAAACGTGCCCGCCGCCGCGCTGCGAACCTTGGCCGCGACGCGCCCCGTCGCGCCCGCTGCCGCCAGCGTGGCGATTGCGCAAAACCGGGTGGAAGAAAAAGCGCATTTCGGCGCCTGCGCCGGCAGCTCCGGCGTGGCTTGCGCGCCGTATGCGGTGATTGAAACGCTAGCGCAGTTGAGCGCCGTTCCCGCCGACTTGCTGCCCGGCATCTTGAAGACCGCGCGCATGGGCTACGACGGCAAGGGCCAGGTGCGCGTGAACACGACGGCCGAACTGGCCGCGGCCTGGGCCGACCTGAAGCAAGTGACTTGCGTACTTGAAAAGCGCCTGGCGCTGAAAGCCGAGTTGTCTGTTCTGGTGGCGCGTGGTGCCGATGGCGCCGTGGTGAGTTACGCGCCGCAGCGCAACGTGCATGTGGACGGCATCCTGGCCGTGACGCACGCCTATGAAGGCTGCCTGCCCGCCGTCCTGGCCGAGCGCGCACGCCGTGCGACGGAAACCATTGCCGCGCAGATTGGCTATGTGGGCGTCTTGTGCATCGAATTTTTCGTGGTCACGGGCGCCGATGGTACGGACACCTTGGTCGTCAATGAAATGGCGCCGCGCCCGCACAACAGCGGCCACTACACCATGAACGCCTGCGACCACTCGCAGTTTGATTTGCAGGTGCACGCCATGGCGGGCCTGCCGCTGCCTGCGCCGCGCCAGCATTCGCCCAGCATCATGCTCAACTTGCTGGGCGACAGCTGGTTTGCCAGCGGTGAAAGCACCGCGCGCACGCCCGACTGGGCCGCCCTGCTGGCGCTGCCGGGCATGCATTTGCACCTGTACGGCAAGACCGAAGCGCGGCGCGGCCGCAAGATGGGCCACCTGAACATCACCGGGGCCAGCGTGGCTGAAGTGCAAGCCCGCGCGCGGCAAGCCGCGGCCATGCTGAACCTGCCCGGGCTTGACGCTTGAGCACCTTGCGCGCATCGCTTTCAGGAGCCGCTGAATGATTCGCCCAGGCAGCGATCCAGCGGCCGTGGCCGAGGCTGTGCAGCGACTGCAAGCGGGCGAGTTGGTCGGGCTGCCGACGGAAACCGTTTACGGCCTGGGCGCCGACGCTTCAAACGATACCGCCGTGGCCAAGATTTTTGTGGCCAAGGGCAGGCCAGCTGATCACCCTTTGATCGTGCACATCGCCAGCGGCCAGCAAGTCAATGACTACGCGGCGACCGTGCCCGAATTCGCCAACCGCTTGATGGCTGCTTTCTGGCCCGGCCCCTTGACGCTGATCTTGCCGCGCAAGCCGGGCGTCGCGACTGCGGCGGCTGGCGGGCAAGATTCGATCGGCTTGCGCTGCCCCGCGCACCCGGTGGCGCAAGCGCTGTTGCAGGCCTGCGGCACGGGCGTGGCCGCACCCAGCGCCAATCGCTTTGGCCGCGTGAGCCCGACGACGGCGCAGCATGTGGCCGATGAACTGGGTCTTGAATTGCTGGTGCTGGACGGCGGGCCGTGTGAGGTGGGCATTGAATCGACCATCGTCGATTGCACGCGCGGACAGCCTGTGTTGTTGCGGCCGGGTGTGTTGACGCGAGCGCAACTGGAAGCGGCTTGTGGTGAGGCGGTTCTGGACAAGGACGCCGTGATTTCAAAGGCGGCGCCACGAGCTTCGGGCACGCTGGAGTCGCATTACGCGCCGAGTGCGCGAGTGCGTTTGCTGGACGCTGCAGATTTGCAGGCTTTACTGAACTCGGGTGCTGGCGCGGAGACTGCGGTGTATGCGCGTGCTGTTTTGCGCTTGCCCGCCGGTGTGGTTTGTCGTCGCATGCCGCTCGATGCGCTTGGCGCGGCGCATGAGCTTTTTGCGGTGTTGCGGGAGTTGGATCAGCCTGGGGTCGGGCAGATTCTGGTGGAGGCTGTGCCTGGGGCTGCGGAGTGGGATGGGGTTCGGGATCGGCTTGCTCGGGCGGCGGCTTAGGTTCTTTGCTTCGAGCGCAGCCTTCTATCGCTGCGTTCTTTGGGTGCTGGGTTGGGGAATGGGCTGGGGGCCGGCGTCCTCATGGTGGCTACCACAAATCGGCCACCGGCCCCCAGCCCATTCCCCAACAAGCATGACGGTTTTTGCGGGTTTGAATACCAGGAGCGGGGGCAGAGCCGCGACGACCCATTCCCCGAATTAAACCCACGAACAACACGGTGCTGGGACGCTGATTGGCATGCCGGTGGTGGCCGATTTGTGGTACCCACCATGAGGCCGCCGCCGGCATGCCGATCAGCGGCGCATGGCATAAGCCAGCGGCTCACGGCATCAACCAGCAGCGCCAAAACTCAAGCAGCAGCCAAAGCCACAAGCCCAGCCACCTCAGCCGCAATCTCATAAGACCGCAACCGCGCCGCGTGATCAAAAATCTGCCCGGCCACCATCAACTCGTCAGCGCCCGTGCGCTCAATGAAGGCTTGCATCTCCGCAAGCACCGTAGCCGGCGAGCCGACCGCGTAACTCTGACGCACACTCGCCAACAACGCATGCTCCTGCGGCCCCAGCGTCTGCAAATAATCTGCCCGCGGCGCTGGCAACTTGTTGGGTCGCCCACTGCGCAGATTGATGAAAGCCTGCTGCTGCGATGTGACAAGAAACTGCGCCTCTTCATCCGTATCGGCGGCAAACACGTTAAAGCCCAGCATCACATACGGCTTGGCCAGGCGGGCTGACGGCTTGAAGCGCGCGCGGTAAATCTCGATGGCCTGCATCATTTGCGCCGGTGCGAAATGCGAAGCAAACGCAAAGGGCAAACCCAAGGCCGCCGCCAGCTGCGCACCAAACAAGCTGGAACCCAAGATCCACATCGGCACCTGCAAACCAGTGCCCGGCACCGCCCGCACCGCCTGACGCGGCGCGTCTGAAAACAAGTCCATCAGCTCCATCACGTCTTGCGGAAATTCGTCGGCGTCGCTCGTTCGATTGCGACGCAGCGCGCGGGCGGTCACCTGGTCAGAACCGGGCGCGCGGCCCAGTCCCAGGTCGATGCGGCCGGGGAACAGCGATTCGAGCGTGCCGAACTGCTCGGCGATCAACAGCGGCGAATGATTGGGCAGCATGATGCCGCCGGCGCCCACACGGATGCGCTGCGTACCGCCGGCCACGTGCGCCATCAGCACGGCCGTGGCCGCACTGGCGATGCCGGGCATGCCGTGGTGTTCAGCCAGCCAAAAACGATTGAAGCCCCAGCGTTCAGCGTGCTGCGCGAGGCTTAAGGAGTTGGCAAATGACTGCGCTGGAGTCGCGCCTTCCGTGATGGGCGCGAGGTCGAGGACGGATAAAGGAATCACGAAGAGGCCTTCGAGGCGCTGTAGCTCAGCTTCATGCCGAGGATGGCGAAGGCAAAGACGAGCGTGACGGCATTGGCGATGACGATGGGCCAGGCGCCCAGGCTCAGGCCGTACAGGAGCCACAACGAAATGCCGACCGTGAAGACGCTGTACATGCCCAGCGAAACGCCGCTGGCGTCTTTGGTGCGGTAGGTCAGCCAGGCCTGCGGCGCAAAGCTGATGGTGGTGAGCGTTGCGGCCACGTAGCCGATCAACTCTGAAGACGAAGCAAGGGCAGAAAAATTCATGGGCTTTCCAAAACAGTCCATTCGAGCAATTGGTCCAGCGCGGCTCGGCCAGCGCTGGCGTTCGCGTGATTGATCATGCCGACGACGACGTAACGCCGCCCACTCAGACCTTGGGCATAGCCTGCGATGGCACTGACATCGCGCAAGGTACCGGTCTTGACTTGTGCGCGCCCGGCAGCGGCACGGGCGCGGTCACGCATGGCGGCATCGCTGCCGAGCTGCACCAGGGAATCTGCATAGGCCGCGCCCACGGGGCTGGTGCTGGCATGCCTGAGCAAGGCGGCCAGGCCGCCGGCACTGATGCGTTCGCTGCGGCTCAGGCCCGAGCCGTTGTCCAGCACAGGGGCGGCCACTTGCGGCAGCGTCTTGCGCCACCAGGCTTGCACGGCCGTGCGGCTGTCCTCGTAGGTGGACACGCTGTCCGGCGTCGGCCCGCCCGGACGGGCCAGGCTCAAAAACACATGCTGCGCCATCACGTTGTTTGAAAACTTGTTGACGTCGCGCACCACGTCCAGCAGCGGCAGCGAAGGTACGTCCAGCCGGATCGGCGCGGTTTGTCCTGACAGGCTGCCGCGCTGGCGCAGCACGGCCAGCTCGGCTGGCGTGGCCTCACGCACGCCGCCGGTGAGCAGACCGCCCAGCAGCTTCCAGCTGCCTTCAATGGCGCGTGCGGCATGGCTGTCGGGCTCAACAAAAGCGCTGGGCCACACCCGCTCGCCGCAGCCGGCCGAATAGCTGCCGGCAAACTGCACGCGGTCGGGCCGGTCCAGGGTGGCGCGCAAGTCACCTCGCCAGTCGCCGCAGCGTGGGCTATTCAAAAGCGGCACGCTCTGGTCCACCTGCACGCCGGCCAAAGGCGGCTCGCTGCGCACCAGGGCGCGGCCACTGGCCAGGTCGGGGGTGAAGGTCATCACCAGCGACTTGAAGTTGACCAGCAGCGCATCAGGGCGCGCGTTGTAGGGCCGCAGCGGTTCGCCATCAAAATCGGCCGCGCCTTGCGCGCTCACGCTGAAAGCACTGCGGTCCAGCACGATGTCGCCGCGGATGGCGCGCACGCCGCTGTTTTGCACCTGCATCAACATCGCCTGCAGGCGCTCGACCACCAGCTTGGGATCGCCGCCACCACGCAAAACCATGTTGCCAGTCAGCAGTCCGTCTTTGATTTGGCCGTCCAGAATAATTTGGGTTTTCCAAGTGAAGTCCGGGCCCAGCGTGTCCAGCGCGGCGTAGGTCGTCACCAGCTTCATGACGGAGGCGGGGTTCATCAAGGTGTCAGCGCGGTGGCTCAACCGGGGCGGCTGTTGGCCGCTCGCGTCCATCACCAGCAGGCTCACCGCCTCGGGCGGGATTTGCGCGTGGGCCAGGATTTTTCTCAAGGCGGCCGGGACTTGGGCCGTGGTCGCAGCCTTGACAGACCTGACGGGCTTGCCAGCGCCCGCCGCCTGAACTTGCAGCGGGGCCACAGCCCCGCACACAGCCAAGGCCAGAGCCAGGAGCCAGCCGGCAAACACCATGCGCTGCGCCGGCAGGCCTGCTGCACAGCTGCCGTGGCCATTTGAGGCGGGCAGACTGCACAGAGCGGGGCAAAAAACCATCCCTGGATTATCACGGCTGGACCTTGGCACCGCAGCCGGCACCGCTTACCCGGATAATCAAGACCATGCTTTTCACGCTTTTTTCTGCATGAACGCGGGCAGTCACCGTCCCCTGCGACTTCTCGCGTTTGACACCAGCACCGACCGGATGTCGGTCGCTGTGGCCGATGGCGCACGCCTGTGGCTGCATGAAGGCACTGGCGGTGCCCAGGCATCGACCACGCTGATTCCGGTGGTTTTGCAACTGCTGGCGCAGGCCGGCCTGCAACTGAGCCAGCTCGACGCAATTGCCTTCGGGCGCGGGCCGGGCTCCTTCACGGGCTTGCGCACCGCCTGCGCCGTGGCCCAGGGTTTGGCCGTGGGCGCGCGCGTCCCCGTGCTGCCTGTGGACACCTTGCTGGCTGTGGCCGAGGAAGCCCGCGTGCAATTGCAAGGCCGTGATGGGCCAGGCCTTGATGGCGAAAGCCCAAGCTTGATCACCGCCCTGCTGGATGCGCGCATGGACGAGATGTATATGCAGCAGTTCAGCTTGAAAGGCGGCGTTTTGACCGCGTTAGCACCCGGCCATTTGCTGCGACCCGAGGCGCTGGCAGCCGAGCTGGCAAGCTCAGCTGAGGCGGGCCATGTGGGCCATGTGGGCAATGCGGGCTCGCACTTTTTGGCCGGCAATGTGTTCGACGTCTATGCCGGCCGCTTGCCGGTCTGGCCAGACGAGCTATGTCTGCGCGCCTTGCCCACCGCCGCCGCCTTGTTGCGCCTGGCACCGAGCCTGCTGAACGCAGGTCATGCAGTGCCTGCCGCGCAAGCCTTGCCCTTGTATGTACGGAATAAGGTGGCATTGACGACCGCCGAGCGCGCACAGGTCAAGGAAGACCAAGCCCAGGCGGCACTGGCCTTGCAAGCCTCACAGGCCTTGGATGCAGCGCCGTGAATGCCGTGCTGCAGCCCCAGGAAGTCCGGCTGGAGAGCATGGCCGAGCCGTGGCTGACCGAAGTGGCGCGCATTGAAAAGCTGGCTTATGCGCACCCCTGGCACGAAGGCAATTTTGCTGACTCGCTGCGCGCGGGCTATCACGCGCAAATGCTGGTCGTGGGCAATGAAGAGCCCCGCTTGCTCGGCTACTTCGTCGCCATGAAGGGCGTGGACGAGGTGCATCTGCTCAACATCACCGTGGCGCCCGAGCACCAGGGACAGGGCCTGGCCCGACTGATGCTTGACGCCTTGGTGTTGTGGTCGCGTCAGATGCTCGCTGAATGGTTATGGCTGGAAGTGCGCATCAGCAACACGCACGCCCGCGACATTTACAAGCACTACGGCTTCAAGGAAGTCGGCACGCGGCGCAACTACTACCCGCTCTCGGCCTTTCGCCGCGAAGACGCGGTGGTGATGAGCCTGGCCCTGTGACGCGCACTCTGACCTTCTCCAAAAGATTCGCATGAGCCTTGACCTCGACAACCGCCAACTCGCCATGCTGCGTGAAATGGGCATTCGTCTGTGGCAAGCGCCCAGCGCCGACGCGGCTGCGCCTGAAGCAACATCGGCTGCGCCAGCACGCGTGGAGGCTCAGCGCCTGCCCCAGTCGTCGCCTGTTGTCGCTCCTTCAGCCGCGGCGCCCGCCCCAGCACCTGCGGCCAGAACGAGTCAAAACACTGGCGCCAGCGCAAGCGCCGCCCCGGCCACAGAAGAAGTTGAGCGCCAAACCGGGCCGGCTTGGCAGCTGGGCAGTCCGCAGTCCATCTACCCTGCGGAAGCTAGCCCGGCACCTGGCACAGCCATCCGCTGGCTGCTGCTGGCTGAATTCCCCCACGGCGCTACGCAGCCGCTGGAAGGCGAGGCCGGGCAACTGCTAGACAACATGCTGCGCGCCGCCGGCATGCACCGCGACGCCAGTCTGAAATTTGTAACCGTGCAACGCGGGCGCGGCGCCGAGCCAGGGTCTGAAGGCACTGAGCTCGCCGATCAGTTGGCCTTGCTCGTTGACGCGGAGCAAGCCAGCGTCGTGATGGTGATGGGCCGCTTGGCAGCGCAAGCCCTGCTGCCGTCACCCGAACCTTTTGCCAAGCGGCGCGGCCAAGCCCTGGTGCTGAACGGCCGTCCCTTGCTGCTGTGCAACGACGCCGCTTACCTGCTGCGCAACCTGCCTGAAAAAGCCAAGGCCTGGGAAGACCTGTGCCTGGCGCGCACCATGGCCGTCCAGGCGACGGCGCAGTGATCTCGCGCTAAGCCTAAGCCAAGCCAGAAGCCGCCGACTCAGCGCACGGGCGCAGCCTGAGCAGGCGCTGCCGCTTTGCCACCCGGCGCCAACACCGACGCAATGGCCGTGACCATCAACCCCACAGCCGCCCAGTCTTGCCAGTGCAGCACTTCGCCCAGCCACAGAGCCCCCGCAAAGACGCCCAGGATCGGGATCAACATGACGCTCAGCGTGGACGCCACAGGCGGCAAACTGCGCGCCAAAAAGAACCAGGCCGCGTGGGCAAAGCCGAAGATCAGCACCGCGTTGTAAGCAATTGCGCCCCACACCGTGGGCGTTGGCATTTGCCACTGCGCGCGTTCAAAGGTCAGGCTCAGGCCGCTAAGGACCAGCGTGGTGAGCGCCGTCATCCAGAAAGATATGGTGAGCGTGGCCACGGGCATTCGCGTGTTGCGCAGCATTTGCGTGCCCAGCGCCCAGACGGCCGCCGCCACCAAGGCCATGACGACGCCCAACGGCCGGCCTGACAGATTGGTCAGCTCATGCCACAGCAAGAGCGACACCCCCAGCGCCGCCGCCGCCACGCCCAGGCCATGCCGGGCACGCAAGCGATTGCCAAAGAACCAAGCGCCGATCAGCGCCGAAAAAATCGGCATGGTGTAGCCCAGGATGGCCGAGCGTCCGCTGCTCAAACTCTGCACCGCCAGAATGATGAGCGCATGCCAGACTAACATATTGGCAAAGGCCAGCCAAAACAACTCGCGCCAGTGCGCACGCGGCACAACAAAAGGCACCTTCATCACCACCAGCGCCAGCCCCAACACGGGCAGGCCGAGCAGCATCGACAGCGCGCGAAATGTGAGCGGCGGATAGCCCGTCACACCCAGCTTCATCACGGGCCAGTTCAAGCCCCACACCAGAGTGAGCAGCACCAGAAGAATCAGTTGTTGGCGGGTCAGTTGCATGCGAAGGATCGTAACGCCCGGCTTCTTACAATCCCCCGATGACTTTTCTCGACATGCTCGCCGCGGCCGAAGGCCAAAACCAATCGATGCTCTGCGTGGGACTTGACCCGGAGCCCAGCCGCTTTCCGGGTGCCATGAAGGGCGACGCGAACAAGATTTACGACTTTTGCGCGGCCATCGTGGACGCAACGGCGGATCTGGTCAGCTCCTTCAAACCGCAGATCGCTTACTTCGCCGCGCACCGTGCTGAAGATCAGTTGGAAAAGCTGATGGCCCATATGCGCCGAGCCGCCCCACACGTGCCCATCATCCTGGACGCCAAGCGCGGCGACATCGGCAGCACGGCCGAGCAGTACGCCATCGAAGCCTTTGAACGCTACGGCGCCGACGCGGTCACGCTCTCGCCCTTCATGGGTTTTGATTCGGTGGCGCCGTATCTGAAGCACCACGGCAAAGGCGCGTTCTTGCTGTGCCGCACGTCCAACCCCGGCGGCGACGACTTGCAAAGCCAACGCCTCGCGTCGGTCGAAGGCCAGCCCCTGCTGTACGAACACATCGCACGCTTGGCGCAAGGCCCCTGGAACCTGAACGGCCAACTGGGCCTGGTGGTGGGCGCGACGTACCCGGCAGAGATCGAGCGCGTACGCCAGGTCGCGCCCACGCTGCCGCTGCTGATTCCGGGTGTGGGCGCACAAGGCGGCGACGCCGTGGCCACCGTACGGGCAGGCTACAAGCCGGGTGCACCCATCATCGTGAACTCATCGCGGGCGATTCTTTATGCGTCGGCGGCGGATGACTTTGCGCAGGCTGCGCGGCGCGTGGCGATCACGACGCGGGATGTGTTGCAGGCGGCGCGCGGCTGAAATAGGCAGCGGCTGGGGGATCTGACGAGCGGCTTCAAGCCATCGAATGCAGGCCAATCACGTTGCCTTCGGTATCCCCCGCGATCACCACAAAGCCGTATTCACCAATCGCAAACTTCTCCCGCTCGACCTTGCCGCCAGCCCCGGCCACGCGGCTGCCTTCTGCTGCGCAGTCGTCACAGCTGAAGTAAACCAACACGCTGTTGCCGCCCTGCGGCACGCCGGGCATGTGCACCAGTGCGCCGCCAATGCCGCTGCGCTCGGGCGCCATCGGGAAGGTCCACATTTCCAGGCCGGGCATCTTGAGCTCGGTCAGCTGGACTTTTAAAACCGACTCGTAGAAGCGCTTGGCGCGCGCCATGTCCTGCACATAAATCTCGAACCAGCCGACGGGATTTCTGTTCATGGCAAAGCTCCTGTGATGTTGTTTGAATCACAAAAGCCTATAGAAAAACCACAGCTGAAGTCGATGCGCCGCGGCCTACACCGGGGCAGCAGCAGGCGCTAAGCGGTGTAGGTCGCGCGCGATGCGTCGAGCTGCTTGCGGGCGGACTCAGCCAGCGCTTTCGCCTCAAGCGTGTCGGCCGTCCAGGCCGGCGCGGGCATGGGCCGGCCGTGCGAATCGACCGACACAAAAACGATCAGGCACTCGGTCGTCTTGGCCATTTCGCCGCCCTTCATGTCGCCGCTGCGCACGTCGACCGAGATGTTCATGCTGGTGCTGCCGGTGTAGGCAATCTTGGCTTCGACCTCGACCAAGTCGCCAATCATGATAGGCCTATGGAAGCGAATGCCGCCCACGTAAACCGTAACGCAGTAGCGCTTGGACCAGCTGGTAGCGCAGGCGTAGCCGGCTTCGTCAATCCATTTCATGACGGTGCCGCCGTGCACTTTGCCACCGAAGTTCACGGTGTTGGGTTCAGCGAGGAAGCGCAGGGTGATGGCGGACATGAAGACTCCAGAAATGAAGAAAGACTGACCCGAACACTTGAGCAGGAACTGTGCCGAGGCACAGGCGTCCGGCTCAAGCCTTGAGCAGCGGCGCCAAGTAACGACCCGTGTGACTGTTCGGGTTCGCCGCCAGGTCTTCAGGCGTGCCCACACCCACCACCGTGCCACCACCCGCCCCACCTTCGGGGCCGATGTCGATCAACCAGTCGGCCGTTTTGATCACGTCCAGGTTGTGCTCAATGATGACGATGGTGTTGCCCGCGTCGCGCAGTTGGTGCAGCACCTTGAGCAGCAAATCAATGTCGGCAAAGTGCAGGCCGGTGGTCGGCTCGTCCAGGATGTAAAGCGTGCGGCCGGTGTCGCGTTTGGAGAGTTCGAGCGCGAGCTTCACGCGCTGGGCTTCACCGCCTGACAAGGTGGTCGCCGCCTGGCCGAGCTTGATGTAACTCAGGCCCACATCGAGCAGCGTGTGCAGCTTGCGCGCAATCAATGGCACGGCCTTGAAAAACTCAGCAGCCGCTTCCACCGTGAGCTCCAGAATCTGCGCAATGTTCTTGCCCTTGTATTGCACTTCCAGCGTCTCGCGGTTGTAGCGCTGGCCGTGGCAAATGTCGCAAGGCACGTACACATCGGGCAAAAAGTGCATCTCCACTTTCACCATGCCGTCGCCCTGGCAAGCCTCGCAGCGGCCACCGGCCACGTTGAAGCTGAAGCGCCCTGGGCCATAGCCGCGTTCCTTGGCGCTGTTCATCTCAGCCATCAGTTCGCGAATCGGCGTGAAGAGGCCGGTGTACGTCGCCGGGTTGCTGCGCGGCGTGCGGCCAATCGGTGACTGGTCCACATTGATGACTTTGTCGAAGTGCTCGATGCCTTCAATCGCTTCGTGCGGCGCCGGCTCTTCATGCGAGCGGTACAGCGTGCGCGCCACGGCTGCGTACAGCGTGTCGTTCACCAGCGTGGACTTGCCTGAGCCGGAAACGCCGGTCACGCAGGTCAGCAAGCCGACCGGGAATTCAACGCTCACGTCTTTCAAGTTGTGGCCGCTGGCCTTGATGACTTTGAGGCACTGCATGTTGCCTTGCGTGCGCAGATGCTCGGCCTCGCGCGCGGCGCGTTTGACAGCCGCCGGGCTGGGTGCAAAGCGCGAAGGCTTGGCCTCGTACGCTGGCTTATCCACGGTCGGCAGCCAGGCCGTGCGCTTGGTGGGCACCGCAATCTTCAACACCTGCGAGAGGTACTTGCCGGTGAGCGAATTTGGGTTGGCCTGCACTTCTTCAAAAGTGCCTTGCGCCATCACGCGCCCGCCGTGCACGCCTGCGCCGGGGCCCATGTCAATCACATGGTCGGCCGCGCGGATCATGTCTTCGTCATGCTCGACCACCAGCACGCTGTTGCCGATGTCGCGCAGGTGTTTCAGGGTGTCGATCAGGCGGTCGTTGTCGCGCTGGTGCAGGCCGATGCTGGGCTCGTCCAACACATACATCACGCCGGTCAGGCCCGAGCCAATTTGTGATGCAAGGCGAATGCGTTGTGCTTCGCCACCCGACAGGGTGTCGGCACTGCGGTCGAGGCTGAGGTAGTTCAAGC